>SKZG01000326.1 GCA_007127495.1 Planctomycetales bacterium | reverse complement strand
GTGTACGTACCGAAAATTATCGAGATACCAAGCGAGTATCTACCCGCTTTGGCGAAGCGCGCCGCTGACAGCCTCGGCGACCGCGCGGGCGAGGTTTCCGCCACACGTGGGCATTTGGTCCGCCAGGCTGTCCAGGACGGGCTCCTGCGAGAGTTTGACGGAGCGGTTGGCGAGGATGGAACGGTCGACATGGATAGCGATCCGGGCATGGAGATTCCGCTGGAGTTGGAAAACAAGACTCTTAGCCTGACTGAATTGCTCGACGCGTTGCAGTACAAGCGAAGCTGGGGCGAAGTGAAGACCGCAGACGCCGCCTAGCGATTGTCGCTGCCCGCGCCATTCCTCTCACCGCTGGTAACCGTTCACGGGACCGGTCCGCTTTGCCTTGGCAATTCGGACAGCGCGACAGGCATCAAGGATGATCCTCTCAAAATTTCTCCAGCACGATACCGTCTCCCGCGACGTCGCGCCAACCGGGCGGTCGGCGTCGGCGAGCGCAGGCGGTAAGCAAGTGCCGGATGCATGGCGTGTGGTTCTTGAAGATGGATCGACCAGCGACGATTTCGCGAGCGAACCGGTTCCGGGTGCCGGGCGGAAGCTCATGGCCGAGGTGACCGAAGCGGTGCGTCAGAGCAAGGAAGGGAAACGGCGTCCGGACCGCCCTCGTAACATCGCCATGCCGTCGTCCCCGCGCCAACCCGTGCATGCCCTCGACGATTCCACCGCGCCGTCCCATCCCGCACACGACGCATCGACGCCGAGCTGCGTGAGGACTCCTGCGTCGCTGAATCGCTCGTCATCTGAGGCGGAGGCAACCGGCGCGAAGAGCGCTGCCTGCCGCTTATCGGCGGCGGGTCCGGCAAAGGAGGCCCCCGACATTCTGGTGGCGGCCCCCGGCTCTGCGCGCAGGGAACTCGACCCGCGGCTGGCCCGCGTCATGGAACGCTGGCCGCATTTGACCCGCGGGATCCGGGCGGCCATTCTTGCCCTGGCCGAGGCCGAGGCCCCCTAAGGCGGCGTCTACAAGCCGTTCACCGGCTTGTCTCAGGCGGGCTTCTGCGGCTTATGCGTGCTGCTCGGCCTGTTCCGGATGTGCCGACTGTATCGCTGGTGCTCAATTTCCGAGTGCCGTTCCGGCCGTTCGCCGATCTCACATGGTAGGCCCCTCCTACAAACCGTGCAATCGTTCACCACCGGTATGGAACGCGTGAAATCCGACCACGATTTCCAGTCGAGCAATGCTTCGGGCAGGTGCGCCCATCCCGAAGCGGCGTCGGTTGGGCTGCGCGTCGAGTGCCCGTTGTGTCGTACGATCGTGGAAAAACCTGCGAACGCCGGGCCGGTAAGATGGACCTGCCACCACTGTGGATTGCGCTTCCAAGGCGATTCCGTCGCGGCCGGAGGCCAACACACTCCAAACCGCAAAGCGCCGCATCTTGCCCCGCTGGACCGTTGGCTGGCAGGCGAACCCATTCGGATGTCGGCACCCAGCCAAAGGCAGCGAATGGCCCGCTGGTGCCGAAATCACATCGGCGCCGTCGCGTTGGCCGCTTCGGCTGCCGTCATTCTAATGGCCGGGGCTGTTGTGGGCGCCCTGGGCTATACGGCCACGACGTCGCAGCTACACCACGTCGAACGTGCCCGGTTCGAGGCCGAGCAGAAACGGCGCACCGCCGAGCAGATCGCCGCGAAGCAATTGCAACTGGCGGTCGAGCGGAAACGCGAATTGGAGGCGGTTGGCAGGCAAGCCGAGGCACATCGCGCCGCGCGCGAGGAGGCGGAACGACGCTTGCACGAGACGGAACGACTTCGTGCTCAAGCGGAAAAAGAGCGGCTTCTGGCCGAACAACGGTGGCTCGATGCGGCCGCCGAGGCTGAGCGGGAACCCGTGCGCCCCGAGTTCGTCGAGCCTCCGGGCGCCCGCGACGGACCCCCGGTCAACCGTTTGCGAATGGCCGTGCAGTAGCGGGGGCCGATGGTTACCGCATATCTTCCGTACGGGCTTCGACGACCAGCTCGCGCGCCCCCGCGGCATGCCCGTGGCGACCGGCCAGGTACACTCGCACGTGGCACGTCCCGGCCGCCTCGACCGGGACGGGTAGGTCGACTTGAAACCGGCCCTCGCGCACGACGATGTCCTGAACGGCCAGCCGCCCGTCGTTCGCCCGCTCGTAGGTCGACTGCAACTCATCCAAGCCCTCGGGGCTTGCAGGAAACGCGCTGCGGGCCGGCAAGGAAAAGGCCAATCGGCCGCGGGCGACCATCAGCTCGACCTTGCCTGCGCCGTCGAACGGCGAAACGCCCTCCACTTGCAAGCGGCCGCCGGCAAGGACGCGATCGGGCACGCGCAACACGACCGGCTCCGGGTGTCGGAGCCGCAACAGGGGATCACCCAGGAGGTTCATCAGCAGCACGTGTTCGGCGCGCTCGTCGGCCAGGCGGTCCGGCGCGGGGCTGAGGGCGCCGGCAATCGCATCGATCAGGACGCGCTCCCCGGCGGTTTCCTCCGGCTCCGCCGTCATGCGCTGCTTGGCAAGCAACACGGCCTCGCCCAATGTCGTCGGCTGCCGGCGGAAACACTGCTCGATCAGTTCCGTGGTGAGCACGGTAAGTCCATACGGCATGGTCACCCGCGAGCCCGCCACGACGGCAACCGGTCCGCCGGGCTGGGCGAGCATGCGTTCGGCAAAGCAGTCGTCCCAGGCGTCGAAGGCTCCGGTATAGCAAGCGAGGAAAAGGGCAATGGGAGGTGCATGCGCGCCGTCGAGCAATTCGGCGTCGGCATTGGACAGGATGTGGAAGGTCCCACCCGGCGTTTGCACCCGGTCGAGCCCGTACGGAAACCCATGCCCGATGTAGATCCAGAACAAGGCCCCTTCGTTCAAGCGGCGCAGCGTGGTTTGGTGAAACCGCCTGGGGTCGGGGCTGTAGGGGCTCCGCCAGTTGGCGTAAGTCATCGTGACCGCATACTCAGTGGGGACCAGGCGCGTGAGGAAATACCGGGTGGCGGATTCCAGCACTGAGTCGGCTAGCCAACCGAATCCGCCCACGCCGGCCACCACGTTCACCTGCCGCCGCCAGGGGCCGAAGTTTGCCGATTGCTCATAGGCCATTGTCTTCGCGAGCATCGTTTGGAGTTCGGCGGGAGAATTCGCCGGCAACCGGCCGACGGCCAACTCGGGGACGCCATCGCCGGTCAGGTCGGCGTAGAAATTGTCGGTGGCAAGATGCGGTTCCGAGCCCCACAGAACATTGACCTTCGCCTCCGCGTAGCCCGTGGGGACGCAGCGGGCGCGCACTTCGGCGTCGGTGTGCATAGCCGGGTCGGCATCGCCCACAAGCACCACGTAGCGCAACCGACCGGCAATGGCCAAGTTGCGTAACTCGCTTCGGATCTCGGGCAGCGGCCGGCAGCCCGCCACCATGGCGATCCGGTGTCCCTGCCCGCGGCGATACGCGACCCACGGCGCAATGGCCTCGCGAAACCGCGGCGCAACCACGACCGCCACGTCGGGGGCCGCGTCGGCGCCCGGCTGCGGCGCCG
>SKZG01000260.1 GCA_007127495.1 Planctomycetales bacterium | reverse complement strand
TGGAACGCTGGGAATCGCTCACCGCTCCGGCCATTACCCGGAACTTGGCCGTCTTGGCCGAAGCGCTTTCCCAAAGCGCGATCCATTTCGAGCCGGCCGCTCGCCGCGAGGCGGCCGGCCTAGCCACCGAAGTGCTGCGCTGGCTGCCCGAATCCGATGCTCCCGCACGGCTCGCGGTCATCGCGCACTGCGATCGGGTGTTCGAGTATGCAGCGGCCGAGCAACTTCCAGAGGCCCCGATCACGTCGGGGAAACCACTGTTCCGGGGGGAAGCCAGCCCAGACGAGGCTGCGCGGTCGTCCACCTCGCCTGTTACCCAGCGGCTGCTGGAACCACCTGAAATGCCGTCGGTTGTTTCGGCCCCGCCGGGTGGCGGTCTGCCTATCGAAACGTTTCCCATCCCGAGCTTTGCGGCGCGAGTCGCCGACGAATCGAACGCCGGCCCGCGCCCGCACGCCGCCGAGACCGATGCGAACTACGCTGCCGGGGCGTTTGCAAGTGGTCCGGCAGAGCTGCTGCTTCCCGGCGGTCCTATGCTGCCAGTGACGCCAAACGAGCCGTATTCCAGAGCCCCCCGGCCACCCGACCTGCCCGATGGAATCGACGATACCGTGGCCACTGCCGTGGCAGAGCCGGAAGCGGCCGACGAGGCCGACTCTCACGCAACCGAGGTGCTTATGCGGTGGCTTCACTCGGCCGACGCGACAGTGGCCGCGCGCGCCGAAGCCGCGCTGCGCCGCCGTGGATTCACCGACGTCCACGTCGAGTTGGCCCGACGCCTGTTCGATGCCGATCCCGCAGTGCGGGTTGAGCTGGCTCGGACTCTTCCGAAGCTGACCAGTGTGGACCCGGTCCCGTGGCTGTTGTGGCTCAGCCGCGACCCTCGCGTCGAGGTTCGCCTCGCGGCCATTGGGCTGATGGCGACCACGGCCGACCCCGCACTGCTCGCCCGCGTCCGTCAAATGGCCCGCGACGATTCCGACGCTTCCGTGCAGCACGTTGCCCGGAAACTGGAGGAGCGATAGAATGGCCGGCGTTTACGATACGACTCCTTCACGGATTACCCATGTCTGAACCCAACACGCCCCGGCCCCACGGCCGCGAGCCCGCCGCCCCGGTCGATTTCATCCGGCAGATCATCAACGACGACAACCGCGCAGGCAAGCACGGGGGTCGCGTTCACACGCGTTTTCCGCCGGAGCCCAACGGCTACTTGCACATCGGCCATGCGAAGTCCATCTGCCTGAACTTCGGCATTGCGGCCGAATACGGCGGGCGGTGCAACCTGCGCTTCGACGACACCAACCCGATCAAGGAGGAGCAGGAGTACATCGACTCGATCAAGACCGACGTGCGTTGGCTGGGCTTCGACTGGGAGGACCGCGAATTCTACGCCTCCGATTACTTCGAGCAGCTTTACGAGTGGGCCCGCCAACTCATTTCCGACGGCAAGGCCTTCGTGTGCGACCTCACCGGCGAGCAGGTTCGCGAGTACCGCGGCACACTCACCGAGCCGGGCAAGGAGAGCCCCCACCGCAACCGGCCGGCCGAAGAGAACCTCGACCTGTTCGCGCGCATGCGCGCCGGCGAGTTTGCCGACGGCAGCCGGACGCTGCGGGCGAAGATCGACATGGCCCACCCGAACCTGAACATGCGCGATCCGGTCATGTACCGTATCCTGCACGCCGGCCATCACCGCACCGGCGCCCGGTGGTGCATTTACCCGACGTACGATTGGACGCACGGCCAGTCCGACTCGATGGAGCGGATCACACATTCCATCTGCACACTCGAATTCGAGAACCACCGGCCGCTGTACGACTGGTACCTTCGCGCCCTGGGCGTTTATGCCCCGAGGCAAATCGAGTTCGCCCGACTGAACCTGACCTATACGGTCATGAGCAAGCGAAAGCTGTTGCGGCTGGTCCAGGAAAGGCGCGTGAGCGGCTGGGACGACCCGCGCATGCCCACCCTCGGCGGGCTGCGGCGCCGGGGGTTCACGCCGGAGGCGATTCGCAATTTCTGCGCCCGCATCGGCGTCGCCAAGACCGAAAGCACCATCGACGTGCAGCTTCTGGAGCACTGCGTGCGCGAGCACCTCAACCGGGTCGCCCCGCGTGCGATGGCCGTGCTCCGGCCGCTGAAGGTGGTCATTACCAACTACCCGGACGACCAGGTGGAGCAGCTCGAGGCGATCAACAACCCGGAAGACCCGGCCGCCGGCACGCGCGAGGTGCCGTTCTCGAAGGTGCTGTATATTGAGCGCGACGACTTCATGGAGGCCCCGCCGAAAAAGTTTTTCCGGCTTGCCCCAGGCCGCGAGGTGCGGCTGCGGTACGCGTATTTCATCCGGTGCGACGAAGCCGTCAAAGACCCGGCCACCGGCGAGGTGACCGAGCTGCGATGCACGTACGACCCGGCCACCCGCGGCGGCGACGCGCCCGACGGCCGCAAGGTCAAAGCCACGCTGCACTGGGTTTCCGCCCGGCACGCCGTCGCGGCCGAAGTGCGCCTCTACGACCACCTGTTCACCCAGCCCGACCCCGAAACCGTTCCCGAGGGGCAGGATTTCACCACGACGCTCAACCCCGCGTCGCTGGAAGTGCTTCAGGGCTGCCGGGTCGAGCCGGGCCTGGCCGAATCGGGGCCGGCATACCGCTGCCAATTCGAGCGGCTCGGCTATTTCTGTGTCGACCCCGACTCGCAACCCGGCCGACTTGTGTTCAACCGTACCGTCACGCTGAAAGACACTTGGGCAAAAATCCAAAAGGCGGAGCGGTAAGGACACGCTCGGACTCGAACCCATCGCAGTAGGCACACGCCGTGTGCCGGAATTCGCAGACGGCACACGGCGTGCTTTCTATACTGCAATGGGCCAACTTATGGGTGAGCCCGCCCTAAGGGGCGCGCCGCCCTTTCACCCGCTCCGCCCGTTTGGACCGACCATCACTGGAATCGTGCGCGGTAGGCGGCCGTGTCACCGTACTTCACCGTGCAGCCGCGAGCCCGCGTCTCAGTCACCGGGGGGTCGTTCCCTTCGAGCAGCGCGTCGAGGGCGGCGCGAACGTGCTGTTGCTCCACGTTGGCCGGGTTGTTGTTGTCATCGACCGCGCCCTTGTACCGGACCACGCGGTCACGGTCGAGCACGAACACGTGCGGCGTGTGGGTCGCGCCGTACTTGTGGCCCGACTCCTTGCTCTCGTCGATGATGTACGGGAAATTGTACTCTTTCTCCTCCGCCCGATCCTTCATCCGGCTCAGCGGATAAATACCGTTCGGGTTGAGCACCACGAGCTGGACACCTTTGTCGGCGTAGTCGGCCTGGATTTCCATGATCCGATCCTCGTAGGTCACCACGGTCGGGCAGTGATGGCACGCGAACACGACGACCAGCAGCGGGTCATCGAAATCGGCCATGCTGTGACTCTTGCCGTCAGTTGCGGGCAGTTCGCCCCAACAGGGCGCCTTGTCGCCAACATCCAGCGACTCGCGCGGCCGCCCATGCTGCCCGCCGTAGCAAGCCGTCAAGCTCAGGGTGGCCACGGCCAAG
>SKZG01000206.1 GCA_007127495.1 Planctomycetales bacterium | reverse complement strand
ATTGCCACGGGACCGGTGGGCTGACGCCGGGTGAGGATGTCGGCCACGCCGCGGCCGGCGTTTTCCATGAGCACCAGTCCGGAAATGCCATACTCCTCGATGGCCAGCCGGTCGACGCGGCGCACCTGGTCGCGAGTGAGAGCGGGAAGCTCAGCGGCGTTTTGCTTCGGCTGCATTGGGCTCTCCTAAACGCGAATGCGATGGAACCACGGTGACCGGTTGCCATCACCAGTATATAATCTCGGCTCTTGTGTTTCTAAGTGCAGGCCGCTTCACGGTAGCAGGCACACGCCGTGTGCCGTCTCTGAAACAAAGGCAGTGTGCACTTAGAAACGGAAGCGCCAATATTTTACGGAACCTGCCAAGAGGAGTCCAGGACATGCCGATTTACGAATACGTATGCAAGACGTGCGGAAACGCGTTCGAACAACTCATACGGGGCGAGGAGAAAGCCCAATGCCCCGCGTGCGGCAAGCGCCGGCTGCAAAAGCAGTTCAGCGTGTCGGCCGCGCATTCCCAGCAGGCTGCGGCCCCTGCGGCGTGCCCTTACGAATCCTGCGGCACGCGTGACCGCTGCCCAGGTGGAACCTGCGGTCTGCAATAGCTGCCCGGCAACCAGGGTGCAGTCACCATGCCCGCTTAGGGTATGACAAACGCGCCACCGGTCCAAATACCACCGGCCACCAGGGCTCCGCGAACGCTGATCGGGATGGGATCGAGCATGTACGGAGCACAGCTTCCGGGCCGGTAGTAGCCCAACACGTACATGCACTCGTGCGGCGGGTCCATTCCCGCCTTGTAAGGCAGGGCCAGTACATTGCCGAAGAAGTGCGCCCCCGACAGGACCGGTTGCAGCAGCGGCCCCCAGGAGTGCCCGTAGCGTTCCAGGTGGACGTCCTCGAAGTAGAGTGGCTTGTGCGAGAGGGCCGACGCCTTCCACATGAACGGAGTCGACGCCCACTGGCGCGGCTCGAATTCGGTGTCGTGGGCCGGACAATCGCGGGGCAACTCGCCCGGCTCCGGGTCTGTCCGGTAGGTGATTTCCCCAATGGGCTTCAGCTCCCTGATCGAAGGGCACTCGTAGTCGAGATCTCCCGCGTGGGCGCCCAATTCCTCGGCCAGCGTGAGCGCCCGATTATGCGGCACTGGTTCGTTGGCGCGATCGGCTGCACGATCAGGGCTGTTCGGCGCGTAGGCGGCATCGGCGGCCTGGGGCTCCTGCACATTACTCGGGACGCGGGGAACGAACTGGTCGCCCTCTTGCGCCTGCCCGACGCCCGGTGCGCCGCTTGCATCGCCGAATGGATCCTGGAAGGGGTTGTCTGCGCTATGCAGCACGAGGCGTGTCGGCGGCTTCGCCGCCAGGTGGGGCGGCGCGGCCGGGCGCTGACTCGCGGCGGCCGGCGCGGACGGCCGATGGGGAAGCCACTTGAGGCGGCCGCCATGCTCGGCCGAGACGTCGCTGACCGTGCCCCGGCCGACGGTGCGAAACGATTCCTCGGCGGCGACCGAGGCGGCTATCGCGACAAGCATGGTCATTGGGCCAAGTGCCGCGAGGAAAGGCTGCCACGGGCGACCGTGGGACCCTCGTCGGGCGCGCCCAACGTGTGGCTTCCCGCTAGACGGTTTCGCCGCCGGAGTATTCTGTGCTGTAGTTTGGTGCTTCCTGCGTAATAGCGATGTCATGAGGATGACTCTCCCGCACGCTGGCTGGTGACACTTGTATGAACCGCGCCTCGGTGCGCAGCTCGTCGATAGTTCGGGTGCCGCAGTAACCCATACCGGCCCGCAGCCCCCCTATTAACTGGTACACGAAATGCCCCAAGGGCCCCTTAAAGGGCACTCGCCCTTCGACGCCTTCGGGGACGAGCTTATCGGGTTGTCCCCTGTCGGTCTGCCTGTATCGTTCACTGGAGCCGTGAACCATGGCCCCCAACGATCCCATACCGCGGTACACCTTGAAAGTGCGCCCTTGGTAAAGGATTCGCTGCCCGGGGCTCTCGTCGAGTCCGGCGAAGAGGCCTCCGATCATCACGACGTGGGCACCGGCGGCGATGGCCTTCGCCACGTCACCCGAATAGCGGATGCCGCCGTCGGCGATGATGGGTACGTTGGCGTCCTTGGCAACGCCCGCCGCCTGGTGGATGGCCGAAACTTGCGGAACTCCCACGCCGGAAATCACGCGCGTCGTGCAGATCGAGCCGGGACCGATACCGACCTTCACGGCGTCGGCGCCCGCATCGATCAGGTTGCGGCATCCCGAAGCGGTGGCCACGTTGCCGGCCACCACGTCGATTTGCCATTCTCGTTTGATTCGACGCACCGTATCAATCACGTTGGAGGAGTCTCCGTGGGCACTATCGACGATCAACACGTCGACGTCTTTACCGATAAGTTTTTCAACGCGCCCGTAATCGTGGACCCCGACAGCGGCCCCGACCCTTAGCCTGCCTTGCCTATCTTTGCAGGCTTGCGGGAATCGCCGCATCATGTCGATGTCTTTGATCGTAATGAGTCCCGTCAGTCTGAAATCTTCGTCAACCAGTAGAAGTTTCTCCACCTTTTTTGCCATGAGAATCTTCTCAGCTTCTTCAAGCGTCACGCTTCCCGTAGCCGTTACAAGCCCTTCCTTTGTCATTACCTCGCCAACCGGCAGGGCTTGGTTCTCAAGGAAGCGAAGGTCGCGGCGGGTCAGAATGCCTTCCAGGTGGCCGTCATGGCCGGTGATTGGCACGCCCGACACGTTATACTGGTCCATCAGTTCTCGCGCATCCCCGACACTCGCGTGGGGGGGAAGGGTTGCCGGATTGGAAATGATGCCGTTTGCGCTCCGCTTCACCTTCTCCACTTCCTCGGCCTGCTGATCGATCGACATATTTTTGTGGACGACCCCAAGCCCCCCCTCCTGGGCAAGCGCAATTGCCATTTCGCTTTCGGTGACGGTGTCCATGGGCGAACTCAGCAACGGGATGTTCAGCCGGATTCCCTCAGTGAGTCGTGTGGAGATATCGACGTCGGCGGGCACCACTTGGCTGTGTCGCGGCTCGAGCAGTACGTCGTCGAACGTCAATCCCTTGTACGCGGCCATTCGTTCTTGCATATTCCGTGTTCCTCGTTTGCTGGGCGGATGGGGCGGTGTTCCGTGAACGGCTACCCTCCCGATTATCCCGCCTCGCGCCGCAATTGCAATGACATGCGGTGTGAGCGGACCCGAATTTCGTCCGCGGGGCGTGTCCCAATTTCCGTGGCGGTGATCCGGCGGGGTCTCACAGGCCGTGTTTGGCCAGCTTGTCACGGAACGTCGAAGGTCTCATGCCGAGCGCGGCGGCAGCGGCCGACTTGTTGCCGCCGCTGGCGCGAAGCGCCTCTTGGAGCAACTCGCGTTCGGTCCGGTCCACGGCGGCCTGAAAGCCGCCGGCGCGGCTTTCGGGATCCGGCCCACCCGGCTCGAACCCACGAATTTCGTGGCGCATCATTTCGGCCGTGATGTGGCCACCGCCGATCAACAGCGCGCGTTCCAACGTATTGTACAACTCGCGCACGTTTCCCGGCCAT
>SKZG01000532.1 GCA_007127495.1 Planctomycetales bacterium | reverse complement strand
TTCCGCGGGAGGGCGAGTCGCCCCACCCCCGCCGCGAACGCCGCGCGTTGCAGGATGCCAGCCGGCGCTACCAGCAGCGAAAGGGATAGCCGGTCGCAACCACCCGGTCCAACCCGGTCCAAGCAATGGCTTGCCGATCCTGAACGCATGGACTAGACTAACGGGTTTGGGAAATTGGCCAAGCCGGTTCCCCGGGTATCCATCTGCGATCAGAAGAGGGCAAACACGTGCCTGCGACTTGCGTTATCGGCCTTCAATGGGGTGACGAAGCCAAGGGAAAAGTGGTCGACCTGCTCACCCAGCAACACGACATTGTGGTCCGCTATCAGGGGGGGGCCAATGCCGGCCATACGGTCGTCGCCGGGGGCGAGGTCTATAAACTATCCCTCATACCCAGCGGTATCTTCCGGCCCGGCGTGCAATGTGTCGTCGCCGGCGGCACGGTCTTGAATCCGGAAGCACTGCTGCAAGAAATCGACGGCTTAACGGCCCGGGGCGTGCAGGTTGGCAAAAACCTGATGATCTCTGACCGGGCTCACGTCATCTTTCCGTGGCACTTCGAGGAAGACCGCTTGATGACCGACCAGGGGGCCGACGCCGAATCGATCGGCACGACGCTGCGCGGAATCGGGCCCTGCTATCGCGACAAGGTCGGGCGTTCGTGGGCGATCCGTCTTGGCGATATGTACCGGGCGAGTTTCCGCGATCAAATTGAGAAGGTTGCTGCGGCCAAAACGCGGTCGCTCAGTTCCCTCGGTGCCGGTGGTGAAACGTTCCAACTCGATGCCGGCCGAATATTTCAACAGTACAGCGACCACGCTGAGCGCCTCCGCCCCTACGTGGCAGATACCACCGCCTACCTGCTCGACGCCATCGAGGCCGGCAAACGAATCCTGTTCGAAGGCGCGCAGGGAGCCCTACTGGATATCGATCATGGCACCTTCCCTTTCGTTACCAGCAGTAACAGTTCCGGGGCTGGGGTCGCGGCGGGGGCCGGCGTGCCCGGTCGCGTAGTTACCAAAGTGGTCGGCATCCTGAAAGCCTACTGCACCCGCGTGGGCGGCGGCCCGTTTCCCACAGAGCAGGACAACCAGGTTGGCCAACACATTCGCGACCGCGGAAACGAGTATGGCACGGTCACCCGCCGGCCGCGCCGCTGCGGATGGTTCGACGCAGTCGCGGCCCGCTACACCGTCCGCTTGAGCGACGTCGACGTGTTGGCCGTCATGCTGCTGGATGTGCTGAGCGAGTTGCCCGAGATTCACATTTGCACGGGTTATGAACTGGACGGCCGTCGGATCGTGGACTTCCCGAGCCACGTGGACGACGTCCGGCGCGTCGTGCCCGTCTATGAAACGCTGCCCGGATGGAATCAGGAAATCAGCGACGTGCGTCACTACGACGATCTTCCGACCGCGGCCCGGAACTACGTGAGCAGGATAGGCCAATTGGTCGGCCGGCCGGTGGGCTTGGTTTCGGTCGGACCGGACCGCGAGCAGACGATTGTCGTAAAGTCGCAAAACATTTAACCGGTTCATCGCAAGGTAGGCGTGCCGCTGGAGGCGTGCCCTGTGTCCGCCTGAAACTCGACCCCAACCGCTCCGCGCAGCCCATGTCGCAATCCACTTCCGCCGCTGAACTCGCACTGCTCGACGTACCGCGGGAACGCCTGCCTCGCCACATTGCGATCATTATGGACGGCAACGGACGCTGGGCACAGCAGCGCGGACTGCCGCGAATCGAAGGCCATCGTCGCGGGGCGGACAGCGTTCGCACGACCACGGAAGAATGTAGCCGTTTGGGAATCGCACAACTCACACTCTACTGCTTTTCGAGCGAGAACTGGAAACGCCCTCGGCCGGAACTGAACTTCCTCATGAACCTGCTTGAGCGGTATATGGCTCAACAGCGCGCCGAGGTGGTCCAGCAAGGCATCAAGGTCACCATGATCGGCCGTCGCGAGGGCCTGCCCGACGCCGCGCTCCGCGAAATTGACCGAACCGTGGCCGCCACCAGCGGAAACACCGGCCTGCAAGTATGCCTGGCGATCAATTACGGCGGCCGGGCCGAACTCAACGACGCGGTCCGATCCATCGCCAGGAAAGTGCAACTCGGCCAACTCGACCCCGAAGCGATAACCGAGCAAACCATCGCGCAGCACTTGTACACCGCGGGCATGCAGGATCCGGACCTGCTTATCCGCACGGCGGGTGAGCTGAGACTAAGCAACTTTCTTCTCTGGCAAATCAGTTATGCTGAACTCTGGGTGACGGAATGTTGCTGGCCCGATTTCGGGGTGCCCCAACTGCATCAGGCCATTCGAGAATACGTTCAGCGAAACCGCCGATTCGGCGGCCTTGTTTCAAGTTAACCGGCGGGTTTCAACAATGCGGCGCGCCCATCTGATTGGTGCGAGTGGCGGCGGGATGCAGGCCCTCGCCACCGTATTGCTCGGCCAGGGCTGGGCTCTGACCGGGTCCGATTTGTGCGGCGGAACGATGCATCCAGCCGAAGGCCGCACCATCGCCGTGCGCAGGGGGCATGGTCCGAACAACCTGCCCACCGACGCCGACGCCGTCGTGTACAGCGACGCCGTCAACCGGCGGAACCCGGAACTGCAGCGAGCAAGGAAACTCGGCATTCCCACGCTGAGCTATTTCGAAATGGTGGCAAAACTGACGGCTCCGTTGCAGTGCGTTGCCATTGCCGGGACGCATGGTAAGTCGAGCACCGTGGGGATGTGCCGCCAAATATTCCACCGAGCCGGCCACGACCCAATGGTCCTCTGCGGCGCCGCGACGATCGGTCAGCCTTCAGGAGGGCGGCATGGCGCGGGGCGGTGCGCCTTGGTCGAGGCGTGTGAGTTCCGCGCAAACTTTCTTCGCCTGAGGCCTCGCATGGCCGCCGTGCTGGGTATCGAGCACGATCACTTCGACTGCTATCCCGTGAAGCAACAACTGCTCGACGCGTTTACCCGGTTCGTGCAGTCTGTTCCCCCAAACGGGCTATTGATTGTTCCTGCCGATTGTGTCGAGTCGCGCCGGCTTGCCGAGCGGGCTTCATGCCGCGTCGAAACCTTTTCGCTTAGCGGCGAAGCCGACTGGTCGGCCGGGCGGCTGGTGCATCGCCGGGGTTTCTACCAATTCGAAGCCCGCTATCGCGGCCACCCTGTATGCGACGTCGGCCTCCAAGTACTCGGGGCTCATAACGCACGGAATGCCTTAGCGACAACCGCACTGGCATGGGCGAACGATATCTCGTCGGACGATATTGCGAAGGGGCTACACCAGTTCCCGGGCCTGAAGCGAAGGCTAGAATGCCTGGGAACCTTTGACGGCGTGACAATCATTGACGATTACGCGCACCATCCCACCGAGGTGGCCGCAGCGCTGAAAGCCGTTCAGCAAAGATATCCTGGGCGACGGCTTTGGTGCCTATTTCAACCGCACCAAGCCGTGCGACTAACCCGGCTGCTGCACGAGACGGCCCTCGCCCTGCAAGGCGCTGACGTGGTGGTGATCACCGAGGTATTCCGAGCGCGCGAGGGCAACCGGAGGCGCGGCGAGGCCGACGCCGATGCTTTGGCCCGTGAGGTGCGCAAACACGGCGTCCCGGCATCGGCGGCCGGCCCGATCCAAAACCTTCTTCCACTTGTGGCAACCCGGCTCACGCCGGGCGACGTTCTCATAACCATGGGAGCGGGCGACATCCACCTTCTGCCCCACACGTTGGCAAAGCACCTACCGCAGAATGCGCCAATGCTGCCCGCGCCGGCGTCGATGCGATAGACCGCTCCGCACTCCCTTTTACACCGCGCCTCCCTTTTTTTCGCTGTTCCGTTTCTAAGTGCAGGCCGCTTCACTGTAGTAGGCACACGCCGTGTGCCGTCCCGGAAACAAAGGCTGTCTGCACCTAGAAACGGAAGAGCCCTAGAAACGGAAGAGCCCCTTGTTCTACACCGGCACGGCTTCGAGGCCAGAGCATCGAGCCTGGAGGCGGCGTATCTGTTGCTCGTAGTCGAGGCGCTGGGCTTGCCACTGAAGGGCGCGGTCGTGGAGTTTCGCCTCAAACTGCCGCAATTCGGCTTCGCGGGCTGCAAGCCGCGATGCGTCGGCCTCGGCGTCTTTCCGGTGCTGTTGCGACCACTGATCGTACCTTTGCTTCTGCAATACGACCTTCTCATACTGCTCCGCCAGTTGGCTGCGGATTGCTTCCAACTCCGCCTTCTGTTCCTGAATCTCTGCATTGGCAATGCGGTACTGATCCGCAAGTTTGCCGCGGATGCCGCTGAGCGACTTCGTAAGGGACGCCGGTGGTGCGGCGCTGGAAAGCTGCGCCCAAAGCTCTTCGGTGGCCAACCGGATTTCCAGCGTCTCGCGATGCATGCCGCTGAGTTCCGCACGAAGCTGCTCCAGGGCCGCGCGCGACTGGTCGACATGTTCCGCTCGGCGGCGAACGCTCTCCCGCTGTCTCTCGATCTCGGCGAAGGCCGTTCGCTGCTCGGCAGCCATGCGCTGGCGCTGTTGCCGGGCCTCTTCATGAAACTGTCGGCGAGCTTCCTGGAGTTCCTTCCTTAGGTTGTCGGCCTCCTCGCGGGCCTCCTCGACACGGCGTTCGGCAGCTTTCGCCGTCTTTTGCTGGTTGCGGGCAGTTGGCGCGGTTCCCGAGTGCGCCGTATTCGCCGCGTTCCGTCTGAGCGAGTCTTCCCGTGTTGCCAGTTGGGCCTCGCGACGGTCCAACATTTCGGTCCGCTCGGCGATTTCGGCATCACGTTCCTTCAGCCACAAGCGCGCGGCGCGCATGTCGCGATCGATCGCGGCCAAGCGAGCGTTGATCTGCGATTCGCGATGATCGAGTTCCTTTTGCCGGCTGCGCAGATGCATACCCAACTGATCGGCCTGCGCCTGAATGCATCGTTCCACCGATTCGCCTGCCGTTTTTTCCGGTACTTCGTGCGCCGCAACGACCGCAACCGGCTGTTCGGCAGGTTCGACGTTGGCGGGCCTTGGCGAACCGGCCACATCATGAGCGGGATCGATACGCGTTCGCGGGTCCTGCTGCGCCTGGCCCGCAACAGGACTCTCTCCTGACGATCCCGAGCGGCGTTTGGATTCTCGATTTGGCTTGGACATTTTCGATACCCGCTGTCGAAGGCGCGGATACCGGCTTTGCGAGTCTTCGCCGCCTGGGGCACCGATACGTGAAAGCCGGGCCGAGACGTGTTGCACAGCAAACTCCGCGCAACCGGCAAGGTTTATCCAGCTTACGTTTTCGGCAGGAAGGCGGCGAGAGTTCAGTCCGAGTTGCAGAGAATCGAGTCGGAATCAGGAAATCGCCTGATCCAACGCTTGCTGGAGCCGATTCTTGGGTTGCACCCCCACAAACCGGTCAACTACCTCACCCCCCTTAAAGAGCATAATTGTCGGAATGCTACTCACTTGATAGTTCGTCGCCAAGGTCTGATTGTCGTCGATATTGATCTTGGCCACCTTAGCGGAACCCTCATTCTCCGAGGCCAGTTCTTCGACGATGGGGCCTACCATCCGACACGGGCCACACCAGGGGGCCCAAAAGTCGACCAAAACGGGTTGATCCGATTGCAGGACTTCGGCTTCAAAATCACTCTCGGAAAGCTCTCGAACATTCGCCATTGCGTCTATCTCCTTTTTAAGATGCCCCTCAGACCGGCGGATTGGTATGCCGGAACAGGGCAGGAACGGTAAAGAGCCCAAAATCTTTCAGCGTACCAGAGGGCCGCCGATCAAGCCCAACCAATCGAATTATAGAGGTCCCGTTACCAGGGTCAACGAGGGGGCTCTGTTGTCAACGAGGGGGCTCGGAACTGTTGGCTCTACCGATAAGCGACGCCAGGACGGCGCGCAATCGCCGCATCGTAGCCGGCAATGGCAGCACCACCCGATGGTCGTCCGTCAAAGCCCGTTTACCCCAAGAGTGCTGGCCCTCGTCCAAAAGCAGCACCGCAGGCACGAAGTTTGTCTTGGGGTCCTCACCCAACTGATTGAAAGCGGAAAGAGCCGCTTCGCCGAGTTCCTGGGCGTTGAACAGCACGCAGTCAGCCGTCGATGCGTCCTGACGCATGCGTTGGATTGCCCTTGCCGGATCGCTGGTTACCAATACACGGTATCCCACCTTCCGGAACCCAGAGCGAAGCACGTCCTGGCCCTGGACATTCGACTCGACTACCATGACCGAATGCTCCGCAGTGGCTACCGGGGTATCGCGCCGGTTGGACACGGTGGTGGAACCGCCGACCGGCGTCGCCACGATGGGGCCGTGCGTATTCAGGGAGGGATCTTCCTCGATGCGTTTCCGGGCAGCGCGCAAGTCGTGCAGCATTTCCGAGGGCGACTGGTATCGCCGCTTGGGATCCAGCATCATGGCCTTGTTCGCGACCAGGGTCGCCACGCTCGGCAACAAGGGGTCGACCTTCTGAATCGGGGCTACCTCGGTAAATCGCGACTTGCTGAGCCGCTGGAGGCGGTCGCGAGTTTCCGAGAGCGGAGTGAACCCTGTCAGCATATTGTAGAAGATACATCCGGCAAAATAGATGTCGCTTCGCGTGTCGTCGCGGCGAACCCCCGTTGCCCGTTCCAACGCCGCGTAATCGACGGTTCGGACGTTCGGGAGATCGGCCAAAGCCTCGTCAGAGAGGAGTTGGTCCATGGATGCGAGGCCGAAATCGACGAGCTTGGCTTCACCACGGCTGGAAACCAGCACGTTGTTCATTTTCAGATCGCGGTGCGTCAGACCATGTTCGAACGCATATTTCAAGCCCTCGACGATATCGATCATCAGCCCGACGGCCTCCAGTGGCGCCAAGCGTTGCCGGATCTTCACGAATTCGCGCAAATTCCGGCCCTCGATGAACTCCATCACCAGAAAATGCCGATTCCCCTCGGACAAGACCTCGTAGATCGGCACGATATTGGGGTGGCGAAGCGCCTGGCCCACCTGTCCCTCGCGCAGGAACTGCCCGTACTGTGTGGGATTTTCGCTGAATCGTGTGCGCAGGACCTTCACCGCGACGATCTGTCCCGACTCGCGGTGGACGGCGCGGAATACGCGGGCGAAAGTGCCACTGCCGACAAGGTATAGCACCTTGTAAGCGCCGTAGAAGAAACCCGATCGCTCGCCTTTGAGCAGCCGCTCCACTTGGTAGTTCGTCATGAACTCACGGCGCACGAGCAACTGGACGAGGCCGCGCACCTTGACGTTCCGGCTGCCCAGATCGGCCCAAACCTGCCGCAGTTGACGATCGTTGAGCAATTGGAGATCGAATGCTCTTTGGGCGATTTGTTCGGCAGTTGGTTTACCCATGCCCCGGAATCCTTTTGTTTCAAAGAAACGGCCCGTTACCCGAGACGCCAACTAAGCATGCCCTTCCAACTTGCTACGGAAGTCATCTCGTTCACGCCGAGTGGCCTCCAGGTCGAACGCCAGGTACTTCATGTCGAGACGCAGTTGCCCGAGCGCGTCCTGTACCAGGGACAAAATGCGTCGACGCCGTCGCGTGCTATCCACGACACGGTTCAGGGCCGGTTCCAATACAGCCCGATGCTCGTGGGAAAGTTTCGACACGGCGACAACAAGATCGCGGATTTCGCTCGGAACCTCGTTTTCCTGTGCTTTCATAATTCGTGCCCGCTCGGTCATGGTGCTTGTTCCTGGTTGGCTATCAATGGTTGTGCAAACGTGCATGCTCCGTGCCCATTTGGCACATTTCAAGGACAGTTTTCGTAAGTGCCTACGTACACAGTACTTCCGTAGGCTTGGGCAACATCGGCAACGATCTCGACGATGCCAAATGACCACGTTTGATCTGGAAGCAGGATGCAAATCCTGTTACAAACACATCTTATGGCGTGGTGTCGGTTCAGTGCGCGGGTTGCCTAAATACCACGCATTGCCAGCCTTCCCACCCAGCGCCGGCAATGCATCCCTTCATACTAACTCAGCCCGCATAGCTTTCCAAGCCAGCCCCTAAGTGTGGGGGTGCCTTCAGCATGACTTCCACCACATCGAACGCCTTCGGGCGACTCCAGTTTGGGCGGCAGTGAAAAAACGAACCCTGCCGAGCCACGGCGAGGGCCACGATGAACCTTGACTACGGACTGTCGACGACTCTTCTAGCCCTGCTTGTGGGTGCCATGGTCCAGCCTGGTCTGGGCGCTCCCTGGCACGAAGGTTTCGAGGGGCCGCAGCCGTCGTGGCGCGAGGCGGGAGGTGATGCCCAGTACCGCATCGTGCGCCACGAGCGAGTGCACGGCCAAGCGCGCACGGGGGGCGGTTGCGAAACGATCACCGTCGAAGGGACGCGGGGCACGTACGTATATGTTGAGCACGCCGTGGGGAAGCCTCCGGTCATTGATGAGTTGCGGCCGACCGTATGGATTCGAGCCGACCGCGCGGGGCTGCAAATCGCCGCTCGGGTGGTCTTTCCGCGGACCCCCGACCCAAGAACCGGCGCCCCGGTTTCCACCTTGATCCATGGCGGCACCTACACCGACGTGGGACGCTGGCAGCAGTTGGCTATCGACGATCTGCGCCAACGCATTACACGCCAGGTCAGGGTGCTGCGCGCCGAATTGGGGTCTTCCGTCGACGGCCGGGAAGCATTTGTCGCCGCCATCGTGCTCAACGTGTACGGGGGGCCCGGAGTGACGAACGTGTGGATTGACGATTTGGAGATTACGGGCCATATCGCGGGCCACGTCGCCCAAGGAACCTTACCCCCACCCGACGCTGGGGTGCAACAGCACCTCCCCGCATCGCCGGGCGCCGCGGATACAAGCCGGCCGCCGGCCGCGCTTTCGGGCGGTTTGCTCACAGTGGGTGGTCGGCCCTTTTTGCCTCGGGCCGTGCAATACCGCGGTGAGCCGCTCGAACGACTAATGCGGCTTGGTTTCAACGCCATTTGGCTCGAAACTTCGCCCTCCGACGCGCTACTGGCCGATGCACGTCGACTTGGCCTTTGGTTGATTTGCCCTCCGCCGGGTTCACTGCGCCCATCGGCCGAGAACGACGAAACGGCCGCGCAGTTCGAAATCGGTCCACAGTACGATGCGGTGCTCGCGTGGTATTTGGGACGAGGGCTCACGGCGGCCGATTTGGCATCCACCGCGCAGTGGGTGCAAGAAATCCGTGCGGCCGATCGATCCCGCCGGCGACCGATCCTCTGCGGCGCGGCAGCCGGCCTGCGCGAATTCAGCCGGCACGTTGATATCTTGTTGCTCGATCGTCAGCCGATCGGCTCAAGCTTGGAACTGCGCGATTACGGTCTTTGGGTTCAGCGTCAGCCGCGGCTGGCGCGGCCGGGTACGCCGGTGTGGACCACCGTGCAAACACAGCCTTCCGCGGCGTTGTACGAACAACTTGCCGCCTTGGAGCCGGGACGGAAGCCGCCCACAGCCGTGCCGCACGAGCAAATCGCCATGCTCGTCCAGACCGCCCTCGGTGCCGGCAGTCGTGGCCTATTGTTCCTCACCGAATCCGATTGCCTCGACGCCAACCCCGATACCGGCCGGCGGACGACCGCATTGGAGTTGCTGAACAAGGAACTATCGTTGTTGGAGCCGTGGATCGCGGCCGGCACGTTGCAGGCATCGATCGAGGCCGGCCACCCTGAATTGGTGGGAGCCGTGCTGCAAGTTCCGCGTTCGCGGCTTGTCTTGCCGCTGTGGTCGTCAGCCGGCGCGCAGTACGTCCCGGCTCCACCGGCAACGTCAGCCATTTCGTTTTCGATTCCCGGCGTGCCGGAGTCGGCCAATGGCTATGAAATCGTGCCGGGCGGCCTGGGATCCGCCAAACACCGCCGCATTACCGGCGGCATGCAGTTGACCTTGGACGGGTTTGGGCTGTGGAGTTCCGTGATCTTGGCGCAGGATCCACTCCTGGTCAGTCAGCTTGGCAGGCAAGCCGCCGAGATCGGGCCGCGTGCCGCGCAGCTCTACCGCGACGTGGCAACCGGCAGGCTGCAAGTCGCGACAGAAACCGGGCGGCGGTTGGCTCCGGGGGCGAATTCGCCTGAATCGGTCATGCGCTTGCGCGAGGCGGAAGCCGATCTGCGGCGGGCCGACGCCCATTTGAGTTCACGCGAGTATCGGCAAGCCATCCAGGCCGCACGGCGGGCGATGCGCGCTCTGCAAATGCTGGAGCGACACCATTGGGAGGCCGCCGTTGCAGCACTCGCTTCGCCGGTGACGAGTCCTGGCGCGTGCAGTTTCGCCTCGCTGCCTTGGCACTGGCGAATGGGCGGGAGGATTCAGGCCTCGCAGTACGGCCACAACCAGCTTGTCGGCGGTGACTTGGAGCGCCTCGAACAGCTCATTCAGGCCGGGTGGCAGCACATGGAGCATGAAGTAGAGGGATGTACCACCTCGGTCGACTTGGCTGCCGCGGCCGCGAGGTCGGGCCAAGCGGGGCTCCGCCTGGCCGTCCGGCCGAAGACGCCGGAGCATCCGCCTGCCGTGGTGGAAACACCGCCCGTATGGGTCGTCACCCCGCCCATCTCGGTCGAAGCCGGACAACTCGTGGTCATTCACGGCTACGTCAAGGTTCCACAGCCGATTCGCGGCAGCGTGGACGGGCTGATGATCTTCGACTCGCTTTCCGGCAAAAGTCTCGCCGAGCGGATCGGCCGAACCGACGGCTGGCGGCCGTTCACACTATTCCGAGCCGTCCCGCGGAGCGGCTCGCTTCGCGTCACGTTTGCCTTGACCGGCCTGGGCGAAGCGCACATCGACGACGTTGCCGTACGCCCCCTTCGATATACGGTTATGCCCCCTACACATGCGTCAGAGAACACTCGCCGCCCGTCAAGGCCGCAACAGCCGGCCGAGCCGAGCATCCCCACACCGAAGCGGTAATGGAATCGCGCGCCGGGGTAACAGCGCAATCAGGCTATCGCCGTTGGGCAACAGCCGGCGCCCGCTACCGGCAGGATCACACATCGATTATACTGGAAGAATGGCTCTTCCGTTTCTAGGTGCAGGCCGCTTTATTGTAGTAGGCACACGCCGTGTGCCGTCCCTGAAACAAAGGCTGTCTGCACTTAGAAACGGAAGTGCCAAAAAAGATTGAGACAGGCCCCCGTGAACGGTTACTGACGCAAGTACACTCGACAAGGAACGACTCAATGTCTGAAACTGGAAGACAGCGGCGCCGCTGGGAAGGCGCCGCGATTGCCGCGGTGGCCGTCGCGGGTTTCGCTTTGGCCGGCCGGCCATCTACCCTTACGGCCCAGCAACCACGCGATGCAGCTACCGTCCGACCGGCTGCCACCGACGCGGAGCCGAGCAGCGCCGACCTCGCCGGCGTCGAGAATCTTTCCCGGGTATTCCGCGCTGCGGCCAAACGGGTGATGCCCACGGTGGTCAAGATCAAGACCACGAGCGGCCCCCAAGCGCTGGGGCCCGACGGCCGCGGCAAGCCGCAAGTCAACCCCTTTGAGGGGACGCCCTATGAGGACCTCTTTGACGACTTGTTCGACCAGGGAGGGCCGGGCATTGGGATTCCCCGCGGCGTCATACCGCGCCGGGAAGGGATGGGGTCCGGGGTGATTATCGCCTCCGAGGGACTGGTGCTCACCAATAACCACGTGATCGAAGACGCCGACGAAGTGCTGGTCGAGCTGTACGACGGGCGAGAACTGACCGCGTCGGACATCAGAAGCGATCCGGAAACCGACTTGGCCGTCTTCCGAATCGATGCCGGCAGCCCGTTGCCCGCGGCCGCCCTCGGCAACTCCGATCTCCTTGACATCGGCGATTGGGTGCTGGCTATCGGCAATCCCTTTGAGTTGGAACTGACCGTGAGTGCCGGGATCATCAGCGGCAAGGGCCGGGCCCTGGCGGCGGGACGAAGGGCCAGTTTCCTTCAAACCGACGCCGCCATCAACCCCGGCAATTCCGGAGGACCGCTGGTCAACCTCCGCGGCGAAGTGGTGGGCATCAACACGGCCATTGCGTCGAACACCGGCGCCAACCAAGGTGTCGGGTTCGCCATTCCCATCAATCTGGCGAAATGGGTCAGCGAGCAACTGGCCGAGCGCGGCGTCGTGGAGCGGGCGTATTTGGGCGTGGGAATTGCCGAACTCGATAGCAAGCAGGCGGAGAAGTTGAACGTCGGCCGCCGTGCGGGCGTGCTGGTGACCGACGTCTATCCCGATAGCCCGGCCGCAAAGGCCGGATTTCTGGCCGGCGATTTGATCGTCGCCTTTGCCGGTCAGCCGGTTGAGAACCCGCGCCAACTTCAAGCCGTGGTCGAACGCTCGCCACCGGGCTCAAAGACGAACGCCACGATCCTGCGAGACGGCGAACGCACCACGTTGTACGTCGCCATGCGCGCGCTGCCGAAGGCGTTCGGGGCCGTCGCGCCGTCACGGCGCCGTGCCCCCGGCCCGGCCCAAAGCGGCATTGCCGGCCGCGAACTCGGGTTGAGCACCGCCGACCTGACGCCTCAACTGGCCAAGCAACTGAACCTCGAGTCGGTCGAAGGCGTTGTCGTGGCCCGGGTCGAGCCGGCGAGTGTCGCCGCCGCGGCAGGCATCCGCGAGGGCATGGTGATTTTGCGCGTGGGCAAGACGGCGGTCAATTCGGTTGCCGAGTTCGAAGCCGCGCTGGAGAATGAGGCGCTCGACAGCGGAATCCTCCTGCTGGTGCGAACCGCCCGCGGAAACCGGTTCATCGCCCTGCAACGGCCGTAACCGCTACGAGCCAAGAAGACACCGGCCTCTTCCGTTTCCAGGTGTAGGCCGCTCAAATGTAGTAGGCACACGCCGTGTGCCGTCTCTGAGACAAAGGCTGCCTGCACCCGGAAACGGAAGGGCCCCAAAAAAGGCCGCGGGCATCGAAATGCCCGCGGCCGGGGAAAACAACGTCAGCGGCGAACGCGTGCTTACGCGTGGGCCGGTT
>SKZG01000081.1 GCA_007127495.1 Planctomycetales bacterium | reverse complement strand
CTTTGCCCCTCTGCCCCTTTGCCCCTTTGCCCCTTTGCCCCTTTGCCTGTAAACTGACCGGATCAAGCGCCGGAGGCCGGTACGGAAACGAAGCGGGGACCGATCATGCACGCTGATTATATCGCGTTGGGCTACGGGCAGCTTGCGCTGGCCGCGTCGCTGATGGTCATCTCCGGCGCCATCTCGCTGGGTTTGCGGCTCGGGCTGGAACGCCGGCTGGCTGTCGGCACCGCTCGCACCATCGTGCAACTGCTGCTTTTGGGCCTGGTGCTGCGGTGGGTGTTCGCCACGGGGCTGTGGTACTTCGCCGTTGCCCTGATGGCCGTCATGACCCTGGTGGCCGGCGTCGCCGCGGTCCGCCGCGTCGAGCGGCGCTACGCCGGGCTGCTGCTCGATAGCCTGCTGGCCATTGGCGCCAGCGCCTGGTGCGTCACCGCAATCGGCATGTTTGGTGTGATCCGGGCGCCCATGGACCAATGGGCTCAGTACGGCATCCCCTTACTCGGCATGGTGCTGCACAACACGCTGACGGGTATCTCGCTGGGCGTCGACCGGCTGGGCAGCGAACTGGCCGGCCGTCGCGACGAGGTGGAAACCCTCCTCGCTCTGGGCGCCACCCGCTGGGAAGCCGCACAAGACGCCGTCCGCCAGGCCGTGCGCACCGGCCTAATCCCCACGCTGAACACCATGATGGTGCTCGGCATCGTGAGCATTCCCGGCATGATGACCGGCCAACTGCTGGCCGGCATCGACCCGATTCAGGCGGCCCTGTACCAGATGGTTGTCATGTTTTTGATCGCCGCCGGCGCGTCGCTGGGCACGATGGCCGTCAGCCTGCTCGGCTACCGACGCCTGTTCACCCCCAACCACCAATTCCAGCCCGGCCGGCTGAAGGGATGACCGCAAACCCGATGCTTCCTAAAGAGGAACATGTCGAGCAGGCGTATTTTTACCGCGTGCTGCGGGAACGCATGCAGGAGGCCATGTCGACCCAGGACCTCCTGGCGGCGGTGCGGCAGGAGGTCCTGGCCACTACGCAACTGCCCTACGCCATCGATTTCATGTCGGCCGAGCTGAAGCTTACGGGCGGGTTCGCCACGGCCATGCGCCGGCTGCCACATTACTTCACGCCGTTTCAAAGCTACGTCATTGGCGAGGCCGAGCGCGAAGGAGGCCGGCTCGATACCCGACTCGCACTGGAAATCCTCCAGCGCGAGGCCGAGTACCGTGCCCAGGAAGGCTCGCGCCAAGGAATCTTCTTGTACCAATTCGAAACCCTGTGCCGTAATCGCTTGGGTTACGATTTCGGGCTCGAAGCCATTGCCGCCGACCCCATGTTCGACGCCGACTGGCGCGAGTGGATCCTGACCGTGCGGCGCCAGGTCGGTCTCATCGACTTTGCCGACATGCTGTATGTACGCAGCGAATACTATCGGCAGCGGCGGGGGAAGGCGGAAAAGCCGCTTCTGTTCGGCGAAAAGGAAGGGCGCATCGCCCTGGCGAACCGCCGGAAGGACCCTCTGTTTCTGTTCGCCGCCTTGGAGCGCCATCTCGGCTACCCGACCGTCCCGCGGCCCAAGCCTGAAGACCGCCAAAAACACATCCTGCCCGTGCTCCAGCGGAAGGTGGAACGGCTGGAAAGCCGCATCCGGCTCCTTGAGGAAGAGCAGCGCGGTGGGATCAACCTCGCCAAGTTCTACGCGCGCAACCAGGGCGAAAAACCGCCCGAATAGCCAAAGTAGCAAGGACGGACGGTTTGGCAATGAGCCTGCCGACTCTCGACTCTACCGATAGGTAGGGCGGGCCAAACAAGCCATCGGCTTGCTTGCCACCACCCTACAGCTCATGAATCATCCGGGCTGTTATTTATTCGCGGGCCCTTAACCGCCGCGCTTCAGTTTCGCCACTTCGGCTTCGGCTTCGGCAATCTGTCGTTCGAGGGTTTGTAGTTCGCCGGGCTCGTCGGCCTGCTTGCGAGCGCCGGCAAGCTGCTGGCGAAGTTTTTGAATACGCTCATTGAGCGTTTGGATCTTCTTTTTAGCTTTCTTGTCCATCGTCTGGGCCTTTTTGACTGTCCTTGCTTACTCTGTGACTGTCCTTGTTTACTCTGTGACTGTCCTTGTTTACTCTGTGACTGTCCTTGTTTACTCTGTGACTGTCCTTGTTTACTCTGAAGAGGGAAGTTCGTCGTGCGTCGCCGCTTCCCGATGGATCAGGGCCAGCGCTTCGTCACGGCTGGCGACTTCGCCGTCGAGTTGCGCGCTGCGTACGCGGGAAAGGAGCCGGCTGAATGACGGCCCCGGCCGAAACCCGTACGCGATGAGCGTCGCTCCGTCAATCAAGGGCGGCGGATCGAGTTCCTCCGGCGGCCTGCACAGCATCGCGCGGCATTGGGCTACCGCGGACGAGCCCGGCTCGACGGCCTCGCCCAGTGCCAGCAATTCGTCCATGCCCTCGTGAACCAACATCGGCTGAAGCTCGGACAACTTGGCGTCGCAGGCACGCTGCAACAACGGCAAGTGGGCAACCAGCCACGCGGCGCGGTCAGCTTCCCGGTTGGCCAACCGCCACCGCCGGCCGACGTCTCGAATGGCCGCAGCGCCCCCGCGCCGGTGCAGCAGCGCCGCCAGCGCCAATGGAAAAGTGGGCGCGGCCAGCCGCCCTAGCACCGCCAACTCGGCGTGCAGCAGGGTATGGGTTGCTGCATCGTGGGGAACGATCTCCGGCAGCAGGACGTCGGCCAGACCGGTGTCCAGCAGCAGTTGCACGCCTCGAACCCGCCGTTCCGCGGTCAGCAGGCGGCGCATTTCCATGGCGATCCGTTCCGGGCTGACCACCCCAATTTGCGGCGCCATGTGGCGGAGCGCGCGGGCGGTTCCGGGCTCCAGCTCGAAGCCGAAGGTGGCGGCAAAGCGAACCGCGCGGAGCAGGCGCAGCTTGTCTTCGGCAAAACGGTCGTGTGCATTGCCGATCGCGCGCAGGATGCCGCGGGCCAGATCGGCCTGCCCGCCGACAAAATCGATCACCCGATCGTCCACCGGGTCGTAGAACAGCCCGTTGATGGTGAAGTCGCGTCGCCGGGCGTCTTCCTCGGCCGAGCTGAACGTGACGGTGTCGGGATGTCGGCCGTCGCTGTACGCGGCGTCGCGCCGGAAGGTGGCGACCTCGACCTGGCCGGCGGGCTTCGGGCCGACGACGCTCATGACGCCGAATGCGGCGCCGATGGCAAGCGTGCGTCGCCGGCCGAAGAGGTTGCGAATTTCCGACGGGGTGGCGTTGGTGGCTACGTCGTAGTCGGTGGGGGGCCGGCCCAGCAGCCGATCGCGCACGCAGCCCCCGGCAAAATAGGCGGTGAACCCCGCGCCGCGCAAACGGCGCACCACGTACTCCGCAAACTCCTTGTGCCGGGGTAAAGCCTTCTCCATGACAACCAGCGTACGGGAATCGGGCGCCGGAAGCCAGCGGGCACGGCGGGCGCAGTCGGCAGTTTCGCCGAGTGCCCGCGAAGAAGCGATCGAAACACCCCCACTTCTGAGGTACACGCTGATTTTCTCACT
>SKZG01000392.1 GCA_007127495.1 Planctomycetales bacterium | reverse complement strand
CGTTGACCTGCTTCATGATCGATAGCAGATTTATTTGAGTCAGAGCGCCGTTAGACGTTTGGCAAGTGCCTTGGCAAGGTGGTTGACGGTCTTTTTGAGTTATGTGGTGCCGTCTTCGATGCGATAGTGTGCTCGCAACAAATGTCGAATGTCGAAAGCCAAATGACGAAAGAAATCAAAAATCCTAAAGCCGATCCACCATCCACCATCCAGCACCCCAACCGCCAACCGCCAACCGCCAGCAACTAGCAACTAGCAACGGCTTTCGCAAAGCGCATGGAGGAATTGCCGTACTTGCTCCACGCCCGGAATGGAGTACTCCGCGACCGTGGTTCCCACGCCCACCTTGATCGAAATCGCCTGCGGCGGCAGCGCCTGGAACATATACTCGTCGGTCGCGTCATCGCCAATCGCCACCACCATATCCGAGGGGATGTGTTCGAGGAAATGATGCACGATTCGCCCTTTGTGGACATGAGCCGGTTTCACTTCCAGAACCCGGTTGCCGTCCAGAACCGACAACTCCAGGTTATTGGTGAGGGTAATCAAGGTCTCGCGCAGCTCGGCCATCCGGACGGTCGCGAGTTCCGGCTCACTGTTTCGGTAGTGCCAGGCGAGGGAAAAATCCTTTTCCTCCATCGAAGCGCCCGGCGTCCGGTCCACCATACGCTGAAGGATGGGTCGGATTGCATCCTTCCAGTCGGGCGACTGGACCGACGCCGCGTGCCAATTCCCGTCTTCTTCTCGGATCCACGCCCCATGCCCGGCACCAAGAAGCAAGTGCTCCGCGCCGAACCATCGCTCCAGATTCGACCGGTCGCGGCCGCTTGCCAAGACCAGGCTGACCCCTTCGAGGCCGTTGAGGCTGTGGAGCAATTCCAGGAGGGGCTCGTCCGGGCGAGCGTCGTCGGGGTGCCGTTGCAATTGCACGAGCGTGCCGTCGTAGTCGAGAAAGAGCAGTATCTTCGAGGCCGCCCGCCAACGCTGTTCGACCTCGGCCTTTGCAGCAGCATCCAACGGACGCGCCTGCTGGGTTGCCTGGATCGCGCGCATTCCCTGAAGTTTTTCCAGGAAATCCTGGGCCCAGTATTGCACGGTAAACCGCCGGACCCGATCCCGCATGGCGCCCATGTTGCGGGCTTGCAGTTCCGGCGTCTGGTCGAGGGCGGCATCCATTGCATCGGCAATTTCGTCGAGGTCGCTGGGGTTGACCTGAATGGCCTCGCTCAGTTCCCGCGCCGCCCCGGCCGTTTCGCTGAGCACCAGGACGCCCTGCCCATCATTCCGGGCGGCGATGTACTCCTTGGCGATGAGATTCATCCCGTCGCGCAGGGGCGTAACCAGCAAGACATCCGCCTGGCGATAGAGCGCATTGAGTTCCTGGAAACCGGCGGTCTGGTACTGGTAGTGGATCGGATTCCAGTCCAGTGCGCTCCAGCGGCCGTTGATGTCGCTGACCAATTCGTCGACTTCGCGCTTCAGTTCCATATACCGCGGCACCGATTCGCGCGAAGGCGATACGATGATCAGCAAGACCACCGTGCCGGCGCGCTCGGGATGGCGCTCCAACAGACGGCGAAATGCACAAATCCTAGTCGGGATTCCCTTGCTATAGTCCAGCCGGTCCACGGATAGAATCAGCTTCCGGCCCCCGTATTGGCTTGCAACCGTTTCTTGGACTGCTTGGACCTCCGGCAACGATTCCGCCCCGGAGAACCGTTCCCAATCGATGCCCATGGGGAAGACATCGACCTTGACGACGCGGTTGGAGGCACGAATCATACCCATCGAGTGGTCGTGCCCCAAAAGGCGCCGGACGCTGGAAAGAAAATGGCGAGCATAATCGTAGGTGTGGAACCCCACCAGGTCGGCGCCTAGCAAGCCTTGGAGGATTTCCTCGCGGGCCGGCAACAATCGGAACATCTCGAAGGAAGGAAATGGAATATGAAGGAAGAAGCCGGTCTCCGCGTCGGGGAAGTGTTCGCGAATCAGACCGGGCAAGAGCATCAACTGGTAATCATGCACCCAAACGGTGGCATCCGGCTCCATTTCGGCCGCCAGCACCTCGAAGAAGCGTTGGTTGACGTCGCGATACGCCTCCCAGGTCTCAGGCAGGTATTCGGTGTAGGTGGGGAAATAGTGGAATAGCGGCCAGATGGTATCGTTGCAAAAGCCGCTGTAGAAGAGTTCCAAGTCGTGACGACTGACGGGAACGGCAACGGCGGAATGTTTCGCCCGCAGCTCGCGCCGCACGCGGTCCTGCTCGTCCGAGGAGAGGTCCTCCTCGGCCAGCCCGCTCCATCCCACCCACAACGGCGGTCGGGCCCCCGTCGATACGGAACTCAGACCGGTCGCCAAGCCGCCGACGCTGGGGATGAACGTCAACCCCTCGGCCGCACGGTCGCCCCGGACGGCCAATCGGTTGGACACAAAGATCGTTTGTTTTTCCATCGTTTGTCATCGTTTGTTACTGGGGGGTAGGGGGCAAATCGGTCCGATTCCTGCTACAATGCCCGCATGAACATTCTCTTTCTCCACGGCTGGCAATCGACGCCCGGCGGCTTGAAGCCGACCTACCTGAAAAACCATGGCCACACGGTCCGTAACCCCGCCTTGCCCGACCACGACTTCGACTTGGCCGTGAGCATCGCCCAGGCCGTGTACAATCGGCATCGCCCCGAGGTGGTCGTCGGCAGTTCCCGAGGCGGGGCGGTTGCGATGAATATGGACGCAGGCGACGCGTCGCTGGTTCTGTTGTGTCCGGCGTGGAAGACCTGGGGCACGGCCAACACGGTGAAGCCGGGCACGACGATCCTGCATTCGCGGGCCGACGAGACCGTGCCGTTTGCCGACTCGGAAGAACTGGTCAGGAACAGCGATTTGCCCCCCGGCGCCCTGGTCGAGGTCGGCACCGAACACCGGCTGGCAGATGAAGGGGCGTTGGCGATGATGCTGAGGGCGGTGGAGTCCATCGTTCGACCGTAAGTCCAGGCATAGCAGTATCTTATCGGGAACCGGCTTTCGTGGCAAGGGGCGGGTGTCCGACGGCCTCAGACGCCCGATCATCGCCCCTTTGCGTCTCCCTCCCGCCCAGATAAACTGGAAGACATGACGCCCGAACAAGATGACCACCCTCATAGTCGAATGCCCCGAGCTTGCCGCATGATCGAAAAGTTACAGCACTACTGCGGGCTGGACGACCCGGCGCAACCGCGTCTTGTCGCACTCGGGGCGGCACTGGGAGTCTTCGTAGCCTTTACACCCACAATCGGCTTCCAGATGGTCATTGTCGTGTCGCTCGCATCGCTGCTTCGAGTCAACAAGCTCGTAGGCGTGCCGCTGGTGTGGATTTCGAATCCTTTGACCATTCCGCCGATTTTTTATGCGGGATATTCGCTGGGACGGGTCATTCTCGGTTGGCCGCGGCTGAACCGCCTGTGGTGGAGCGAACTGGCGAGGCCGCCCGAAGGCTGGTGGTCGGCAACCGTTTTCTACTGGGATCGGGCTGCCGCCATTGCGGCTCCCCTATGGCTGGGCCTGGTGCTTATCTACGTGTTCG
>SKZG01000422.1 GCA_007127495.1 Planctomycetales bacterium | reverse complement strand
CGGATGGAAACGGTTCCTATCGACGATCAAAGCGTGGTCGTCCCGGTGCCCGACACGAGCAAGGCCGCCGCTGACGCGATGGCCTATTCACTGCGGATTCCCTGCGTGGAGGGACTGATTCGGAATCGCTACTCCGGCCGCACGTTCATCGAAGGAGCCCCGAGCCGCACCCAGAAGGTCAATTCGAAATACACGCCGCTTCGTGAGGTGCTGGAAGGGAAACGGGTCTTCCTCGTGGAAGACTCCATCGTACGGGGCACCACGCTGAAGGCCCTGCTGGAGCGGGTGCGGCAACTGGGCCAGCCTCGCGAAGTTCACGTCCGCGTCGCTTGCCCGCCCATCATCACGCCCTGCTTCTACGGCATCGACATGTCGACCATCGGCGAGCTATTCGCACCGCGGTTCCTCCAGGAAGGCGCTTTATCGCTTGAGGCCGAGGCCCAAATGGCCGAAGCCTTCGGGGCCGACTCGCTGCGATATCTGCCGGTCGACTCGGTCGCACGGGCAATTGGCCTTCCGGCCGAGTCGCTTTGCCGCGCATGCATTACCGGTGAGTATCCCACGCTGTCCGGCCGGCGGCTGGCGGAGCAGGCGCGCTGCCACTTCGAGGCCGGAACCGAAGGCCGCTCGTACGAAATTTGCGGCCGAAGCGCCAAAACGCGTGTAGCGGCTGCCAACGAGTGACGCGGGCTACGATTCCGGCTTCGACGCCTCCGTTGCCGACTGCTTTCGCAACCGGTCGACGGTGGCAAGGACCTGGATAACCGCCGGTATTTCACCGAAGGCCTCGAGAGGATGCTGCGCTTGGCGGCGCCAGTTGGGGTACTCGCGGTAGGTGCCCGGACGGTTCTGCGGCTCGGTCTCACCCCAGAGGTCTTCCAGATTCACCTGGACGATTTTCGCCGGGCTTTTGGCAAGGTAAGCCTGGCAGGCTTCGAGGATCGTAAGCACGTCCGGGGTATCGGCGCAGTCGGCGTCGAGCAGGCGTTCGGCCTGCAGGAACGCCACAAGCTGTGCCCGCAAAGTGCCCCGCCGGGCATGTTCCGCGGCAGCCTCCGCGGGCGTGAACAGGCCCAGACCGAGGCGATCGTCGATGTCGAGCCCCTTCCAATATGCGGCAAACTGCGGCATGTCGTGCGTATTGATGCTGGCAACTGCGGTCGGAGGCGTGCGGCGCAGCGTAGGGCCTTTTTCCGGGTTGGTCTCATATTGGAGCACATACATATCGTCGAGCCCATGGCGAAGCATCGCCTCGTCGACCGCATGCGGGACGGTGCCAAGGTTCTCGCCGACGATCCTGGCGCCGAATCGGTGCGACTCCAAGGTGAGGATGGCGCAAAACTCGTCCATCGGGTAGCGAACATAGGCGCCGTCGGCGGCCGAAAACCCGTGCGGGACCCAGTAAAGGCGGTAGAGGCCCATCACGTGATCGAGTCGAAGAATGCGAGCGTGCCGCAAGTGATTGCGCAACGCGCAAATGAAGTAGTCATATCCTTGACGTCGCAGGCGGTCGGGATGGAGCGGCGGGAAGCCCCAATCCTGTCCTTTCGTGAAAAAAGAATCGGGCGGCGCCCCGCCCGACGCACCGCGCACGAACAGATCAGGCTCCCGCCACACGTCGTAGCCCGCGCCGTTAACGCCTAATGGAAAGTCCAGATACCAGAGCAGGTTCAGTCGGCGGGCGTGTTGGGTTGAGGCCTCAAGCTGTTGCTCGACCTGCCACTGGGTGAATAGATGGTAGTGGAAAACGTCTTCGTCGTAATCGGCGTCGGAAAGCGCGCCGCTTCGAAGCGGTTCGGGCCATTGCGGCCACGCCTGCCCCTCGCGCTCGCCCACGGCGCGGAATCGGGCGAACGGTTCCAACTCCGGATGTTCGCGGCAATACTGCGCGAGGGCCGCGCGCTGTGGGGAGGAGGGCTCGAAGCACTTCGCGGCCAGGAGTTCCAGCGCGCGCCGCTTTCCGGCCATTTGTGCGGGGTAGTCGATCAGACGGGGGCGGCCGGCACTGTGGGAAGCGACCGCTGTTTCCATGGCGTGCAGTTGCTCCCGCGCCTCCGGGCAGGCCTCGATCCCAGGAATCCGGCTTGGATCGAGGTAGAACTCGTTCCAGAACAGTCGGCTGGCCGGATTGTATGGGCTCGGGTCGTCGGTCAGTTCCCACAGGGTGGCCAACAGCGGCAGGGTCGCGACCAGATTGCCCCCGCGGGCGGCCGTCCACTCCATCAGGGCTTCCAAGTCCGACAGATTTCCCGCCCCCACGCTCGACTTCCGGCGCAGGGCGTACAGCGGCAGGAACACGCCCCAGAGCCTTTCCTCGCTAAAGGGGTCGGGAGTCTTTACCGCGGCATCGCCTGCCGAAAGCGAACCGTCGCTCTTGCCGGCGCGAAAATAAAGACTCCCGACCCCTTTATCATCGGATCCGGAAAAGGCGCGGGTGGGGGCTGCAATGAGCAGGCTCTCGGCTTGCCGATCGCCCACGGTAAAAGCAAGCCGATGATATCCGTAGGGGAGTTCGTACCCGGCCGGAACGGACTTGCATGTGTACCAGTTTCCCTCGATGTCGCACCGGCTGCAAACCGGCAGCTCGTTCACGCTTCCCTGCCATTCGACCGATCCGCCGCCCTCCAAATCGATGCATACATGGTACCGCTCGCCGAGCAGTGTTTCCGGCAATTGAACCTCGAAGCGGTTCCACTGCCCGCCCCACGCAACCAGAACGGGCGCGAGCCATTGGCGGGCGTCATCCTGCCGGCGTTTGCGAACGGCATCGGCGGCATCGGCGCTGCGTGCCATCGGCGCACCGAGAAGTTGTAATGTTCGCAGGAGGGATTCTTCGGACGTATGTCGAAGGTTGCCCCACACATCGGTATACATGGTGTCAACGCCGTAGAGTTCAGCCAGTGTTTGCAGGGGGTCTTTTGCCATAGTATGTGTCACTGCTGCGCCGGATCAGCGGATTCCAAAAACCTCTGCATTTGACGGAGGGACAGAATCGCTTCGGACGGCTGGTTCTCTAGGTCATGGTCGAGGGCGGTCGCGCACCGTTCCGCGAAGTACAGGTCCAGCAGGGCCTGAATGGCCTTTTGCGGACGGGGGATGATCGGCGACTCGCCGGCCGTGGCCAAATACGAGCGGACAAATTCAGCTCCCGTCCAAGCGCGCCAGAAGTCGAGCCACGCTGTCAGTCGGACGCGTTCTGCTTGGTCCACTTCGGTCACCGCGCAGTACTCGTCAAGGCTGCGAAGCGCCACCCGATCAAACGACCACAGCATGCCCGCAATGTCGCGCAACGGCGAGGCTTTCGCGCGGCGCTGAGCGATCGACAGGTCCGGGTCGCCTTCGAAATCGATGATGACGAAATCGTCGGCCTTGCACAGCACGTCGTCCAGGCTGTAATGGCCATGGCATCGGATGCGCGTTGCGACGAGGTCTTGCTGCAAGCGGTCGCGAAGTGTCGCCAAGCGGCCGCTGCCCAGTTCACAAAGCCGCTCAGCCGGCTCACGCAGTTCCTGCGGCAAGCCGTCCAGTTGGGTGTGTAGCGTGCGCAGTGCTCGGCCCAACGCGCCGCGCACCGATTGATAGAGCGCCTTTTGGTGAAACGGCAGGAACGGCTCGGGCCGAAAGGCGGGATCGTCCGTTGCGGCGGACAATGCTTTGTGGAGTTCCGCAGTTCGGCGTCCTAGCAAGCGGATCGTTTCCAGATAGGAGCCGAGGAACCGCTGAGCCAGCTTGGCGAGCGGTTGCGCCGCCAGTTCCACAAGGCCTCGCTTGTCGGGCACGTCGCTTTCGGGCAGGGCGATGGGCGGGTCGAGGGAGACGGCCTGCAGGAACGACTCCAAGGCGTCGAGCGCGGCGTCCCAAGCCGTTTGCCGGTGCTCGACAAATCCCTGGAGCATACCCACAGTCATCACGTTCCCCTCGGCCCTGCGGTATTCGATGGCTCCGGCCACCGGCGCGATGTGCGGAAACTCCGCCGTTTCAGTCAAGTAGACGCCCATTTCCAGTTCCGGATGCAGTCCTTCCTCAATCCGCCGGAAGAATTTCAGCAAGAAACGGTCGCCGTAGGCCACCACGCTGTTGCTCTGCTCCTCTTGCCGCTGGTGGACCTGCAAAACAGCGTCCAGTTCGCCTCGGATACGACGATATGCCGTGGTGGGCCGCGCGATGAGCGTTCCCGTCCGACCCGTTCGTTTGCGCCGTGCGGCGACGGCATCCAGCAGCAGTTCGCAGAAGTCCGGCTCGCCGAACGCATCGGACAGAATGCCGGTTTCATGGAACCCATCGTTTTCGACGGTCAGGCGGGCGATGGTCCGCTCTGAGGTGGCCGCATCGGTTTCTGCGGCTTGGCTTTCGGCCTTGAAGCCCATCGGAATCAAGTAATTGGCCTCGTGCCCATCGTCGTACTGCACTCGGATGACCGCCAATTCGATCTGCGCCCCTTCGCTCGTACGACCGAGGGAAACCACGTCGTGTATCCGAGTCGTCTTGATCGCGGAAGCCTGCCGGCGATGCCAGCGGCGAGACACCAAATAACCAGGGACGGCCCGCTCTAGTGCGTGGCAGGCGGGGGGCTGCAAAATGCTGGTCCAAGGCTCCGGCGTTTCCAAAGTAGGCAGGTCGAACCGCGTCTCCGACAGTTCGGCGCCGCGGTCCTCCGGTTCCAGGACAAACCAGTAGAAGGCGTACGGAGTCAGCGTGAGCAGGTAGGGCAATTCGCCAATCCGCGGGAACCGAATCCCGCCGAACACTTCGATCGGCGTCTTTTCCCGATGCGCGGACAGGTCCATCTCGACAAACTGGGCAAAGCGCGAAAGGTTCGCCACGACCAGCACATACGACTGCCCGTCGCGGCGCAAAAAGGCCAATACCTTCGCGTTGTTCGGGTGAAGAAACTGGAGCGTTCCCTCGGCTAGCGGCGCCAGCTCCCGGCGCAAATGAATAATGTTCTTCATCCAGCCCAGCAGCGAGTGCGGACTGGCCCCCTGGGTTTCCACGTTGACCGTTTCGTAATGGTATTGGTAGTCGATGATCGGCGGCAAGTACAGTTGCTGAGGGTTCGCCTGTGAGAAGCCGGCATTGCGGTCGGAACTCCATTGCATGGGCGTGCGCACGCCGTTTCGGTCGCCCAGATAGATGTTGTCACCCATTCCGATTTCGTCGCCGTAGTAAATGATCGGCGTGCCCGGCAACGACAGCAACAGGCCGGCCAATAGTTCGATCTTTCGCCGGTCATTGCCCAGCAGGGGCGCAAGCCGCCGCCGGATGCCGAGGTTCAGCCGCGCTCGCGGATCGCGCGCGTAGAAGCGGTACATGATGTCCCGCTCGTGCTCGGTGACCATCTCCAGGGTCAATTCGTCGTGGTTGCGCAGGAAGAGCATCCATTGGCAGTTTTCGGGTATGGCGGGTGTCTGCTCCAGGATGTCGATAATCGGGAAACGGTCCTCCATTTGAAGCGCGAGGTACATACGCGGCATGAGGGGAAAGTGAAACGCCGTATGACACTCGTCGCCGTCGCCAAAATAAGAAACCGCGTCTTCCGGCCATTGATTGGCTTCGGCCAGGAGCATTCGCCCGGTGAATTTCGCGTCGATGTGCGCCCGAAGCTGCTTCAGATAAGCATGCGTCTCCGGCAGATTCTCGCAGGTGGTGCCCTCGCGTTCGAACAGGTAGGGCACCCCGTCCAGTCGTAAGCCGTCAACTCCGAGTCGGAGCCAGTGGTCCAGCACGGCGGCAATTTGCCTGCGGACCTCGGGATGGTCGTAGTTCAGGTCGGGCTGATGGTGAAAGAACCGGTGCCAATAGTACGCTCGCGCCACCGGATCCCACGACCAGTTTGAGGGCTCGAAGTCCTGGAAGATGATGCGCGCCTGGGAGTATTTCTCGGAAGTGTCGCTCCACACGTAGAAATCGCGCTCGCGGCTGCCCGGTGCGGCCCGACGCGCCCGCTGAAACCACGGGTGCTGGTCCGACGTGTGATTGAGCACCAGCTCGGTGATTACGCGCAGGCCTCGCCGGTGGGCCTCGCGAAGAAACGTGCGAAAGTCCTGAAGCGTCCCGTAATCGGGGTGAACGTTACGATAGTCGGAAATATCGTATCCATCGTCCTTCAGTGGCGAGGGGTAAAACGGCAACAGCCACAGCGTCGTAACACCCAGCCCCTGAAGGTAGTCCAACCGTTGGGTCAGTCCGTTGAAATCGCCGATGCCGTCGCCGTTTGAATCGTAAAACGCCCGGACGTGGAGCTGATAGATGACGGCCGTCTTATACCAGAGTGGATTCGCCTCCATGGTGTCGGTGCCTCCGTATGGGTGCAGGAAATTCGCATCAGGGCCTGCCCCGTGGCAAGCGTGCAGGCAGTCGCTTCACTCCTCGCGCTGCTCCAATTTGCTCAGGCGGAAGACGGCCGTGGAGCGCCCGCGGAGCGGGAACGTGTCCGCCTGGGTGAATGTGGTTTTCTCCGGCGGCGGTTCGGCCGTGTCGAACAGCAGTTCCCACTGCTCGTTGCCCTGCTGCGACCAAAACGCGAACTCCAGCTCGTTTTCCTCGGCATTCAGCAGCACGAGCAACGTATCGCCGATAAGGCGTTCCCCCCGTTCGTCCACCTCTTCGATGGCGTCGCCGGCAAGTCGCATGCCGATGGCCCGGAAAACACCCGCGTTCCATCCCTCGTCGGTCATTTCCTTTCCCGAGGGGTCGAGCCAGACGATGTCCTTCACGTCGGTACCGCGGATGGCGCGTCCCTGGAAAAACTTCGGGCGGTGGAGCACCGGCTGCTGCTGCTTCAGCGCCACCGCACGGGTCACAAAATCGAGGAACTGTTTCCTGCGATCGTCGAGTTCCCAATCGAGCCACGATAGTTCGTTGTCCTGGCAGTAGGCGTTGTTGTTGCCCTGCTGCGTGTGGCTTAACTCGTCCCCGGCGCGGATCATCGGTACTCCCTGCGAGAGCATGAGCGTGGCCATGAAGTTGCGCTTTTGACGTTCGCGCAGGGCGAGGACTTCGGCGTCGTCGGTCGGGCCCTCGACGCCGCAATTCCAACTTAGGTTGTGCGACTCGCCGTCGCGGTTCTCTTCGCCGTTGGCCTCGTTGTGCTTTTCATTGTAACTGACCAGGTCTTCCAGGGAGAACCCGTCGTGGGCGGTGACGAAGTTCACACTCGCGTAGGGCCGCCGGTTGCTGGGCTCGTAAAGGTCGGAGCTGCCGCACAACCGTGTGGCGAACTCGGGCGCGGTGCTGCCATCGCCGCGCCAGAAACGGCGGATCGTGTCGCGGTATTCACCGTTCCACTCGTTCCAACCCACGGGAAAGTTGCCCACTTGGTAGCCCCCTTCACCCAGATCCCAAGGCTCGGCAATAAGGTTCACTTGCGAAAGGACCGGATCTTGGTGGATGATATCGAAGAAGGCGCCCAACTTGTCGACCTCATGGAGTTCCCGGGCCAAGGCGCTGGCCAGGTCGAAGCGGAAGCCGTCGACGTGCATTTCGAGTACCCAGTAGCGCAAACTGTCCATAATGAGCTGCAAGGCGCGCGGATGCAGCATGTTGAGCGTGTTGCCGCAACCCGTGTAATCCTTGTAATAGCGCGGGTCTTCGGGCAGCAACCGGTAATAGGAGGCATTGTCGATGCCGCGCAGCGAAAGGGTCGGTCCCAGGTGGTTGCCCTCGGCGGTGTGGTTGTACACCACGTCGAGAATCACCCCGATCCCGGCCGAGTGGAGCGCGTGGACCATTTGCTTGAACTCGCGAACCGACTCGGCCCCCACCCCCGCTGAGGCATACCGCGTTTCCGGCGCAAGAAAGGCCAGCGTGTTGTAGCCCCAGTAGTTGTTCAGTCCCCTATCGACCAGGTGCTTGTCGTCGACGCGGTGATGCACCGGCATCAGCTCCACCGCGTTGACGCCCAGCTTGAGAAAATGTTCGATCGCCGGCTGGGAGGCGAGGCCCAGATAGGTGCCGCGAAGCTCCTCGGGAACCTTGGGATGGCGCTGACTAAACCCCTTGACGTGCGCTTCATAGATGACCATTTTATGCCGCGCAATCGCGGGCGGGGCGTCGTCGCCCCAGGTGAATGCCGTGTCGATCACCATGGCAAGCGGCGCTACCGCGGCACTGTCGCGTTCATCCATCGACAGGTCCTCGTCGTTGTGGCCGATCGAGTAGCCGAACAGCTCGTCACCCCAAGTCAAGTCGCGGCCGACGGCCCTTGCGTACGGGTCCAGCAACACTTTGTTCGGGTTGAATCGGTGCCCGGAGGCAGGATCGTACGATCCATGTACGCGGTATCCGTAGAGCTGGCCCGGGCGCACGTCGGGCAGGTAGCCGTGCCACGCCAAGTCGGTTTGCTCCGGCAGTTTGATCCGTGCCGATTCGCGTTTCTCTTCCGGCGCGTCGAAAAGACAAAGCTCGACTTTGGTCGCATGCTCCGAGAACAGCGAAAAGTTTACGCCTCCCCCATCCCATGTGGCGCCCAAGGGATACGGGCGGCCGGGCCAAACTCTCATGTATTCATCCTCCATAAACGGTTACTTGTCGTTATTATCGGCGCCGTTCCAACTGCTGCCGGATTTCCCGTCGGGCCTGGGTGCGTTTAAGTTCATCCCGCTTGTCGTGCTTCTGCCGGCCCCGGCAAACACCCATCAACACCTTGGCCTTCCCCTCCTTGAAGTAGACTTTCAGCGGCACCAAAGTAAGGCCCTGCTCCAGGGCTCGGGCAGCGAAACGGCGTATCTCTCGGCGATGCAGCAGCAGCTTGCGCGGCCTGCGCGGCGTGTGATTGAACCGGTTTGCTTCCGTGTATTCGGGAATGTCGCAACCCAAGAGCCACAGCTCGTCGTCGCGCACGCGCCCGTACGCCTCGTTCAGCGACACCTGGCCGGTGCGCATACTTTTCACCTCGCTGCCCACCAGGACAATGCCACATTCCAGCGTTTCAAGGATGGTATAGTCGTGCTTGGCCTTGCGATTCTGAGCAACGATCCGTTCGTTGGGATCGGCACTCTTGCCCGATCCTTTCTTCTTTTGCTTTGTACCCGTGGCGACACTCCTTTCGGCAGCATGTTGTGTATGATAATTTAATGATTGTAACGTAACCGACTACTCCCCTCAAGTCGTTCCATGCCCCCCTTCCTATTGCCAAAATCCGCCCCACAGCCGCCATCCTTACCCCGCTGGTTGAAGCGGAAGGTGCCGAAAGGGAACTGCGAGCATTTCACTAGCAAGGTGATCTCGGATTTGAGTCTGCAAACCGTGTGCCATCACGCGAAGTGCCCGAATCGGATGGAATGCTACGCCGAGAAGACGGCGACTTTCTTGGTACTCGGCGATACCTGTACCCGCGGCTGCGCGTTTTGCAGTGTCCGGACGGGGCCGCCAGGCCCGCCCGACCTCGAAGAACCCCACCGTGTAGCCCAGGCAGCATCCCAGCTCGGGCTACGGCACGTTGTCGTCACGTGTGTCACCCGGGATGATCTGCCCGATGGCGGGGCTAAGCACCTCTGCAGAACTGTTGCCGCAGTCCGCCAGGCGACCGGAGCCACCATCGAGGTGCTACCGAGCGACTTCGGCGGAAACCCGATGGCCGTCGACCAGCTCCTCGAGTCGCATCCTGAGGTGTACAACCACAACACCGAAACCGTGCCGCGTCTATACGGCGCGGTGCGCGGCCCGAAGGCGGACTATCGCTGGACGCTCCGCATGTTCCGCCGCATCGCCGGCCGGGACTGTGGTACTCGCACGAAGACGGGCATGATGCTCGGACTGGGAGAAACGACTGCCGAAGTGGTTGACACTTTGGCCGATTTGCGCGAGGCGGGTGTGGAAATGCTCACGCTTGGGCAGTATCTTCAACCTTCGCCCCGGCAAATGCCCGTTGTCCGATACGTCGAGCCCGCCGAGTTCAACCGCCTGGCCGATCTTGCCCGAGCGATGGGCTACCGGCAGGTGGCCGCCGGCCCGTTTATTCGGTCCAGCTACCATGCGAGGGAGATGGCGGAATTGGATTCGTCGTAGTGCTTCACCGGAGCATGTTCCAGTTTCCGCCGTGCAGAGAGCATTCCCTGCACCACAACGCTCTTTGTCTGCGAAACCGGACCATTTTGGGGCCTCCCGTTCAGCGGTTACGGCTTTCACGGTACCCCGCCCTTGTGCGAGAGCCGTTTTTTGCCAACAATAGCGGTTCCTTAACCGTTCACGTAGGAAGCCATGACACCCTGACCTGGAGTTCAAACATGCCTAATGCACCGCGAGTGATCCTTTCCGGTTTCGCCGATGAGGCAGCCAACCATAAGACCGCCGTCGAACAGTTTGCTGCATTTGCGGCACTGGGACTCCAATACTACAGCATCCGGTTCATCGACGTCGGGAACGGTATCAAAAACGTCATGGCGCTCTCGAAGCCGGAAATCCAGAGAGTCCGAGAACTGATGAATGAATACGAGCTGAATGTCTCGTCGCTCGGGTCGCCGATCGGCAAGATCAAGCTCAGCGATACCGACGACGGCACCCACAATAAATACGTTCCCTTTAAGCAATACCTCAACCGGGACGTGAAAAAAGCCTGTGAACTGGCTCACGCCTTCGAAACAAAGCTCATTCGCGGCTTTTCGTTCTATCATCCCAAGAGCACGGATCCATGGGAGTTTGTTACCGAGGTTGTCGATCGGTTGGGGCAGATTGCCGAGGTGTGCCACCGGAGCGACTTAACCTTCGGGCTGGAGGTCGAGGCGAATTTGGTGGGGCAAACCGGTGAGCTTCTGGCGGAAATCCACCGGCAGGTCAACCACCCGGCTATGGTCCTGATTTTTGATGCGGCGAACGTCATTTGTCAGGGCTACTCGACTGCGGAAACCTTCGCGCAGTACCGCGCGATGCGCTCCGGCCTTGGCTGGATACACATCAAGGACTACCTCAGCCCGAAGGCGTCTGAAAAGGGAGGCCACGTGGATGAGGAAATACTGAAGAATTTCGTGCCGGCCGACCAGGGCGATGCCGCTCATGAGGCAATTCTCCGCGACTTCGCGCGGGTCATCCCGGCCCTGGAACGAAAACTACGACGGCGAGGCATTCCCGGCGTGTTCCTCGACATGGAACCGCACGTAAAGGGTGGCGGGCAATTCGGCGGTTTCAGCGGGCCGGACGGCATGGGGGTAGCCCTGCGGGGGCTATGCCGCGTACTCGACTACGTGGGCATCGATTACCATCTGCGCGACTTTGAAGATGTCAAGGCCGCCCGGGGATTCTGATCGCCTCGAATTGAACCCCTCCATGATGGCCCCCGCGCTGACGTCATTCCGCAGCCGCGGCTGTATCGGTATCGGCGTCGCGGGCGGTGGGCTCGTCGTGTCGTTTGATGGTGAGGCAGCCGTTCTTTCCAACCAATAGCCGTCCGGTTACCACAGCGTACTGCGTCGCCCAGAGCACTGCAATCATGAAGCTGGTTGTGGCAGCAAGCAACGTCACGCCGATTGGCGCGTAGGTGTTCCATAGCCAAAGCAGCACTAGGCCGGCAAGACTGGCCGTGAGAACCACTGCCAATTTCGAGCGGCTGATGCCGACCATTTGGCGGCGGACGTGATGATCGACGGCGGAGCGGGCGGATATGTTGGCCAACTCGCGCATCGCGGTAAACCCGCTTCGCTCCGGAGCCGGGCCACGCACCTTCCGCTCGACGGCCCTGGGCGATACCGGCGGGTCGCTCTTTTCGCTGTGCGATGCCGAGTCCTCGCTCATTTCCTCGCAGGGGTTCTTACTGCATCCTTGGGCGTCCTGCTGCTCCGGCACACCGCGCACGCGCCGCAAGAGTTGCGACATGTATTCATCGACTGACACCTCTTCGTCTGAATCCGGCCCATCACACATCGACTTCGTCGGATCGTTGGAAGCCGGTTTCGACGAGTCCTCAGCCGCCTGGGGCTGCGGCCTGGACGGCTCAGCCTGATCGGGTTGCGGGACGTCCATGTCGCAATCGTCGTCGGTCAGCAGATCAGCCTTGCCCAGCCGACGGAGCACGTCAGCCAAGTCGATGGGCGACTCCTTCCGGTCTTCTTTGGCCACGTCCGATCCAGCGTCATCCTCGTCCGTGGCCGCGTCTTCCAGTTCCGGTGCGCTAACGTCGCCTTTGTCATCGTCCGGTTGCCCGTCATGAAGACATTCTTCAGCAGCGCGGCAATTTTCCTGAGCCTCCTGGGCGGCGATTTGTGCTTCCATCGCAATCCGGCGTTGTTCCAGTTGTCGCTCCCGCTCGGCAAGCGTCTCTTCCGCCGCCTGCTGCCGGCTACTCCATTCGGCTTGTTCCCGTGTGAGGCGTTCCCTTTCCGCGACGAGTTCCTCCCGTTGGCGTGCAAGATCGCGCGACGCGCCAGCGGCCTGTTCGGCCTCCGACTCCCGCTCGGCAAGCGTCTCTTCCGCGGCCTGCCGCTGGTCATGCCATTCGGCTTGTTCCCGTGTGAGGCGTTCCCTTTCCGCGACGAGTTCCTCCCGTTGGCACTGAAAGTCGGCTCGCTCAGCTTCCCATTGGGCACGCTCCTGTAGGAATGCTTGCTCCCGGCGTTCGAAGTCCTGCTGGCGTTCGCGCAGCCTTACCTTTTCCTCGTCGAGGTCTTCCGTTTCAGGGGCCTTCGTGGCCGTGGAAGACCTTGTCATTTCACGGCCAAGCGGCAAAGCTCGCGTTTCCAGCACCTCAAGCTCGACCGGTCCAACGCTCAGAGTGTCGCCCGGACACAACTCGGCGTCGGCAAAGGCGGAGCCGTTGAGCCGAGTATCGGGTGCCCATCGGCGAATGATGGTACGTGCCTCGCCGCGAAATATGACGCAATGGACCGGCTGAACCCCACGAGCCTGCACGCGTAGCGTGCATCGGGCGTCCGAACCAATCGAGCACTTTGCCGACCGTAGACGGACAAGTTGCCCAACCCTACCTTGACCTCGCACGCGCAGCACCAAGT
>SKZG01000356.1 GCA_007127495.1 Planctomycetales bacterium | reverse complement strand
GAACCGAAGCAGTTTCTGGCGATGCCGGGCGTCGATCATAACGATCCACGCTCAGTTGATTACTACCAGACCCTCGGCGAATTCCTCCGCCGGGTGGATTGATAGCGACTCTTACAACGGGTGTGCTATTGCAAATCGTCGAATCAAACGCAGGAAATCCGCCTTCAACCGCACCCGCTCCCTACGATTATGGCTCTTCCGTTTCTAAGGGGCTATCCGGAAACTCCCCTATCCCTCTGGGAGAGGGGTTGGGGGTGAGGGTTTGTGGAGTTTGGGTAAGATCAAGGCAAATCCTGCGGTCCAGGGCCCCTCACCCTAACCCTCTCCCAAAGGGCGAGAGGCCTTTCCCGATAGCCTCTTACTCGCTACGGGCGGAACGAACGCCTGCCGACGCGCTCGCCGCCGGTGTTGTTTGCGCCGCCTTCGTGTCCATCAGGACTTCGGCATGAGCCCTGAGCCTGCTCGGGCTCATTTCAGCGTGGAGTTCGAGGCCGCGCAGCCACTGCAGCGGCGGGGCGGTGTAATCGGCGGGCGGGGCACCGCGAAGGCCCGCGCCGGGCGGGGCGCCGTCAAGGGCCGTCGAGGTCCACCGCTCCGTTCCGTGACGTTCAGCCAGCTCATATTCGCCGCCCAGCGCGCAGTAGACGTGCGCGCCCAGCAAGAACTCGGCAGCCTCGTAGCAACTCGCCGCCGGCACGTGCAACTGCTGCTGGAGCTGGTGAAAGAGCCGAAGATTGCTGAGCGATGCCTCCCGCGTGCGCGAGTAGAGCCACTGGTTCACAAAGCCGCTCATGCGCGGGGCGTGCAAGTCAGCCACTTCGAGGCGAAGCTGCCCTGGGTATTCGGCCTCGACAAGCCGCAACTGCGGCATGACTTGCGCCAGCACTTCAGGCTGGAAGGAGAACACGGTAAACGGTCCGAGCCGGCGCCGCCACAACCCGATCCGGCGACTGATCGCCTCGCCACGCGAGCCAGGGGGCCCCAACTGGGCATGCATCTGGGCCAGCGGGCCCAACTCGCCTACCGTCCCAACATACCCAACCACCAGATCGCGCAGGCGCCCAAACGGCAATAGCCGGCTCTCCGCCGTAGGCGGCGGGGGGCCGGCATCGCGAACACCCCAGAACAGCTTTTGCCGTTGCAGTTGGATTTCGCCGGCCAATACGTTGCCGGGAATGGATGCCAGGCGAACCGCGTCCGGCTCGCCCACGAAACGACCGAGCATTTGATAATGCTCACCGGCGAACGGCTTGAGCCTCGCGTCCACGACCACGCGCTCTATCCCGTCCGGCAACGACTCGCGCGCCATCGCGACCATCAAGGGGTCGTAACGCCCGCCCCATCGCTCCTCCAGGGCGGTGTGGAATCTTGCTACGGCCGCCGCCTCGGCTTGCGTGACCCGTTCCACCGGGGTGTCGGGCACGGGCAGAAACGCACCGTAATGCCCGCGCAAACTGTCACGAACCGTTCCCTCGGCGTCCAGCAGCGTACGACTGCCGTCGGGCCGCTCGCCAAACTCGGCCGGCAGCATGCCGCCGCGTTGGAGTTGTTCGATCGTAGCGCCGGGTTTCCCTTCGGCCGCTGCCGCAAGCACGGCCAATTGAACCAATTCAATATCGGCATGCGATTGCAGGCGCCGGGCCATTTCGACCCGATAATGCGGGCTGCCGAAATACTCGAAAAACGATTGGGAAAAGTAGACAAACAAAGTGTCGTTGCGTTCCAAGGGCAGTTCCTGGCGCGCCAGGCCAAATTCGGGTAGTTGCCCCAGCGAGGCTCCGCCCGTACCCGTTTCCAGAAACCGCTCGGCCAGCCTACGCGACGTGGTCGCAAAGAAAAACTCGCCGTCGGCTACCAGATAAGAATGTACGCGCCCGTCGGCCGAATGGAGAAAGGACACTTTCTTCCCCCCAATTTCCACCGACTGCTCCTTCGCCACCCCTTCTCGCACCAGTTCCGAGCGAACCATGGAAAGCGAAGTCCGAAGCATCATCGGCTGTTTGGCATGGAAGAGCATGCCAAACGCGGCGCCCTCCCGGAAGAACATGTCGGTGCCGATAATGGCCACGTCGCCAATCACCGCTTCGCCGAACATGCGAGCCAGGGCGGTTTGTTTCACCGCCAGGCGCTCCTCAAACCGGCGGCTGACCTGGTAATCCAGCCCGCGCGAGTTCAACAGGTTGTGGAGGTCGCCGCCCCACCGGGCCATGGTGTCTTGAAACCAGAGCAAGTTGGCATAGCTTCCGAAGCGCACGTAGAAACACTCCTCCGGCACGCGCATCGCAATCGGCTCGATCGCCACTTCTTCCGGCACGGCCGGCGCCTCGTCGCGCACCGAACGAAGCGACGGCGGAAGCGGCCGGTCAGCGGGGAGGTTCAGGTGGTTCAGCCCCAGAATGCGGTCCTGGATCATGGCCGTGCGAATGGCCTCGGTCCCCAACGCCGGGCCGATGGCCTCTTCGAGTTCATCCTGCCACCGAGGTATTTGCTTCTTGGGAGGAAGTTTCAAATTCAGCCGCCGCGCTAACATCGTGGTCAGGTAATTCTCGACCAGCGGCGGGTATTCCGGCTCCGATTCAAAAAGCCCGGGCGAGGCCGTATACGCACTCCACCACGCCGTCAGTAGTTCCTTGTGAGCGCGCGGATCGTTGCGAGGGACGACGGTGCCGGAAACAGGCCGCTCTGCCAACAGGTTGACGTGAAGCGGCGCCTCGCCGCGGAATAAGAAGAACAGTTCCGTCCGGGGGGGCCGGTTCAGCACACCGCGCAGCAGGCCGCCAATTTGCTCCCGGACCGGACCTCCCCGCATCAGCGGGGTCTCTTCGAGCAATTCGGAAACCACCGCCCCGACGTTCCCCCGAGAAGCGAGTGCGGGGTACAGCACGCGGCCGTCCCGTTCCCTAAGCCCCAGCCCGTCGGCACCCAGCGGCTGAGGAAACATCCCTTGCGGCAGGTCGGCCTGGAGCCGGCCGACGCCAAACGGCTCGCCGGCAATGGCGTCGATGCGCAGGCCCTGGGCCCAGCACGTCGATGCGGCTGTCAGAAGCAGCGCAAGAATGGAAAGGGTCAACCGTCCACAGGTCGGTGGCGCGGAACGTCTTCGTCGCTGCACGTTGGGCACACCGTCGTCGTGAACGGTCCCTGCAGTGGAAGCCAAGGAGGATCGGCAAGGGAGCATTAGGCATCGGGAAGGGAGCATGGTATTGCCTTGGAGTTTGGCGGTGGGAGTTCCCATCAATCGGCTCTTCCGTTTCCAAGTGCAGGCAGCCCTTGTTTTCGGGACGGCACACGGCGTGTGCCTACTACAATGAAGCGGCCTGCACTTAGAAACGGAAGAGCCCCTCAATCTAACGCCGTTCAGCGAATAGAGCAAGGCCATGGCCTTCGCTCCCCGCACTTGGGTGGGTTCCCGACCGCATTGACGTCGCGGCGACGGAAGAGTATCCTTAATAGATCAATGATGGACCAACTCGACCCCCAAGTTCAGCGCGAAATCGCGCGACGGCGCACGTTTGCGATCATCTCGCACCCCGACGCCGGCAAGACGACCCTGACCGAGAAGCTG
>SKZG01000098.1 GCA_007127495.1 Planctomycetales bacterium | reverse complement strand
TCGCACCGTCCGCCCTTCACGTTGAAGCTGAACCGGCCCGCCTTGTAGCCCCGCTGGCGGGCGTCTCGAGTGCCGGCGAACACCTTGCGGATCTCGTCGAACAGGCCGGTGTACGTGCCGGGATTGCTGCGCGGCGTTCGGCCGATGGGGCTCTGGTCGACCTGCACGACTTTGTCGATTTGATTCGCGCCGCGAAGCCCGCGGTAGGGGCCGGGCTTGGGGGCCAAACCACCCAACCGCCGGACCAGCGCTCGGGCGAGCGTTTCGTTCAGCAGGGAACTCTTGCCCGACCCGCTCACGCCGGTTACGCATACCAGAGCCGAAAGCGGAAACAGGGCGGTCACATTCTTGAGATTGTTCGTTGTTACGCCTTCGATGGTAATCGCCCGGCTCTTGGCCGTTCGGCGGCGGCGTGCGGGCGTGGCGATGCTTTCCAAACCGGCGAGATACCGGCCGGTGAGCGATCCGTTTCGGCCGGCGACGTCGGCCGGTTCACCCTCGGCGACGAGCGCCCCGCCGTGCCGCCCGGCGCCGGGGCCCAAATCGATCAGCCAATCGGCCTGGCGCATAATCGCCTCGTCGTGCTCCACCACGATCACCGTATTGCCCGACGCCTGAAGCCCGCGCAACGCTTCGATCAGGCGATGGTTATCGCGTGGGTGGAGGCCGATGGACGGTTCATCGAGCACATAACACACGCCGACGGGTCCGGAGCCCAGCCCGCCGGCCAAACGCACGCGCTGGAGTTCGCCGCCGCTGAGGCTTGCGGCACGGCGGTCGAGGGTCAGGTATTCAGCGCCGACACGGTCGAGGAAGTCGAGCCGGCCGGCGATTTGGCGGAGCAGTGGCAGGGCGATCGGCCGATCCTCCTCGTGGAAGGTGCATTCGCCGAAAAACCGGCGCGCCGCGGTGACCGTCATGGCGGTGACCTCGTGGATGGCTTTCCCGTCTACCCGCACCGCGCGGGCCTCCGGCCGCAACCTTGCTCCGCCGCATTCGGGGCAAACGATTTCGCCGCGATAGGCTTCGAGCCGCTGCCGCCAGGTCGGGCTCAGCGTGGTGGCGTACTCCTTTTCGAGCATGGTGAGCACGCCTTGGAACCGGCGCCCCTCGCCGTGGAGCAGTCGATCGATCTGCCCTGGGTCGAGGGCCGTCAGGGGCGAGTCCCAACCGAGGCCGAGGGACGCCAGAACGTCCTTCAAAGCCGTCTTGTACTTGCGCTGCTTCGCCGGAGTGGCTCCACGCCAGGGCGCGACCGCTCCCCCGGCAAGCGACAGGCCGGCATCGGGCAGCACCAGGTCCGGATCGAACCCCACCAGAACGCCAAGGCCTTCACATCGCGGGCACGCCCCGTAGGGACTGTTGAAACTGAACGTGCGCGGCTCCAATTCGTGAAAGCCGATCCGGCAGTCGGGGCATGCGTAGCGGGTGCTGAAAAGCTCGTCCTCCCAGGTGCTTTTCGCGCCGGTGCGCGTTTCGTAGGCGGCCATCACCAGGCCGTCGCCATGGCGCACGGCAAGCCGGATTGACTCGGCAAGCCGTTTCCGCACGCCGACCCGGATGACCACGCGGTCGACCACCGCCTCGATATGGTGGGTGCGCTGTGCGACCAGCCGCGGCGGCTCTTGAATATCGACCACCGTGCCGTCCACCCGCGCGCGAACGAAGCCGGCCTTGGCAATCGCCTCGAACACGTCGCGGTGCCGGCCTTTGCGCCCTCGGACCATCGGGGCCAAGACCATCAGCCGGGTGCCTTCGGGCAGGGCGAGCAGATCGTCGACAATTTGATCGGGCGACTGCTGGCGCACCGGCTGGCCGCATTGGTGGCATACCGCCTCGCCGAGCCGCGCATAGAGCAGGCGGAGGTAGTCGTAAATCTCGGTGACCGTGGCCACCGTGCTGCGCGGGCTATGGCTGCCTGCCCGCTGGTCGATCGAAATCGTCGGCTGGAGTCCCTCGATCAAGTCGACGTCGGGCCGCTCCAGTTGATGCAGGAACTGGCGTGCGTACACGGAAAGACTCTCGATGTACTGCCGCTGTCCCTCGGCATACAACGTATCGAACGCCAGCGAACTCTTGCCCGATCCGCTCGGGCCGGTCACCACGACCAAACGATTGCGAGGGATATCGAGCGACAGGTCGCGCAGGTTGTGCGTCCGCGCCCCGCGAATGCGAATCGCCGGCCGGCCATCGGTTGCCATGACACACTCGGGCTGAGCCATTTCCGCTCCAGAGAACCCCACTGGGCTACTTGGGCAATCTCGGAAACTACTAACGATACCATGCCGGCACAACGAACACAAGCGGCGGCTCTTCCGTTTCTAGCCCCGCCATAACTTCCTCGGGTACCAAATCCACCGCGCGAAAGCTTCCCAAACGCGCGGGGGGAGCAACGGATTGGACCGGACTTGCCCTTGACCCACCATTGAGCAGAAGACGGCACTTCGCTATCCGCTGCACGGAACGCCTGTTCGCCTTCTTGAACCGACGAAGCCCGCGGCAGATGACCAGTGGGAGGCCCTCCAGTGATTGTGCTGGATACCCAGAGCCCAGTATACTGACCGAATGGATAAGAAAGCGCTGGTGGGCTATCTCGAGGAGATCGACCGGGCGTTGCGCTCGCAGGCGGCGCTTCGCTCACGTCCAGCGCGCGGTGGAACGGCTCCCGGCTCCGTTTGCCGATGATCCGTTGATCCGCGACAACCTGGGGAACTTGCAGGGCGATATGGCCTCATGGGGGTTGGGCTGAGATGATGGATCGAGCGAAACTCCAGTATGGCTACGAGTGGCTCTTCCGTTTCTAAGTGCAGACAGCCCTTGTTTTCGGGACGGCACACGGCGTGTGCCTACTACAGTTGTCACCTTTGCCGCCCTTTGCCGCCTCGGGAAGGGCCAGATCGTCGCCTTTCGGGACATGCTCATCCACGGGCACCGATGCGATACCCCGCACTGCCGTACGCCAAGCTTCTCCCAGTGACAGGGAGCGCGGTTGTCACTCCGGAACTGTTGGCCAACAGCAGCAGCTCCGGGCCGTGCCCCTTGGCGCCGATGCAAATAGGTGTATAATAAATCGACGTGTGCCGCACGCCCGAGACGAACCGTCAGGTTGCCCAGGACTTCTAGGGCATGTCACGTCCCCTCAGCAGAAGGAGCCTTGCAATGGTCGCCGCGCATCGGAACTCATCGATAAGAACCCGGAAGTCCGAAGGTTTTACCCTCGTTGAACTGCTTGTGGTCATCGCCATCATCGGCATTCTCATTGGGCTGCTGCTGCCGGCGGTGCAGGCCGCGAGGGAGGCGGCGCGAAGTGCCCAGTGCATGAACCATGTGAAGCAAATGGCATTGGCCTCTTTGCAGCACGCCGAGGCCCAGGGGCATTTGCCCACCGGCGGCTGGGGCTGGCGCTGGGCCGGCGATCCCGACCGCGGATTCACCCACCGCCAACCGGGCGGCTGGCACTACAATATCTTGCCCTACCTCGAGCAGGATGCGCTGCATCAATTGGGCGCAGGCCTGACGGGCACCGCGAAGAACGACGCAATCGGCCGGCGCGTTCAGACGCCCATTTCCGTG
>SKZG01000368.1 GCA_007127495.1 Planctomycetales bacterium | reverse complement strand
GCCTTGTGGCGCTGCGGGTGCGGAGCCGGTCCGTGAGCGACGCCGGCATGGAGAGCCTTGCCCAAATGAAGCAAATGCGCACTCTGGCCGTGGAAGACTCCCTGGCACTCAGCGATTATGGCATGGAGCACCTCGCCGAACTCACCGAACTCGATGACCTTTCCGTGGCCCAGGCGTTCAACGTGACGGATGCGGGCCTCGCCCCCCTGTCGGAGCTTACAAAGCTCCGTCGCTTGAACTTCCGCCGGCTTAGCCTCAACGGGGAAGGCTTGATGCACCTGCAAGGCCTGACCGAACTGTGGGCGATCGATCTCGGCGGCACGGCGATTGGCGACGAGGCATTGTCGCACTTGAAGCAGTTTCCCAAACTCACCTGGCTCAATCTGATGATGACGCCGATTACCGATGCCGGCGTTGAGCGGCTTCCCGAGCTTTCGACCCTCACCTGGCTGAGCTTGCAGCAAACGGAAATTGGCGACGATGCCGTGGAGCATCTTGCAAAAATGACCTCGCTCACGGAACTGGACGTTTCGCAGACCCAAATCACGGAAGCCGGCCTTAGCCGGCTCCGTGCTGCCCTGCCTGCGGCGCGCATTCGTCCCTGATAGGACGGTACAGCGTTACGTTGGAATGCAGCCGTCGCTGGTTCCCCGCCGTCTTGAGGGCAAACACTGTCTGCATCGAGAAATGGACGCCGTAATAGTCGATTATGCCGAAACTCCGCATTGACCGACGCGACGTGGAGGTGCCCCCCGGTGCAACCCTCCTCGACGCCGCTCGCAAACTGAATATCGACGTGCCCACCCTGTGCCATCTCGACGGCCATCCGGCGAACACGTCGTGCTTGGTATGCATGGTGAAAGTGTCGGAAAGCGGGAAGCTGTTGCCCGCCTGCGACACGCTTGCCGAGGACGGCATGCAGATTGAAAGCGAGACCGGCGAAGTGCATGCCGCGCGGCGGCAGGCCTTGGAACTGCTGTTGAGCGACCACCTGGGCGATTGCCTTGCACCGTGCTGGTTCGGTTGCCCGGCGAATATGGACATCCCGCTCATGCTGCGGCAGATTGCCGATCGCGACTTCGCCGCGGCCCTTGCGACGGTGAAGCACGACATTGCTTTGCCGGCCGTCCTGGGGCGCATCTGCCCCGCCCCGTGCGAGAAGGTATGCCGGCGTGCCCAAGCCGACGGGGCCGTGGCCATTTGCCTGCTCAAACGCTTTGTGGCGGACGTGGACCTCGCCGCGCCCGAGCCGTATGCGCCGGGGTGTGCATCGCCCTCCGGGAAGCGGGTTGCCGTTGTCGGGGCGGGGCCGACCGGTCTTTCCGCAGCCTATTACCTTGCCCGGCAGGGTCACGCATGCACGCTGTTCGACGAAAACGCCACTCCGGGCGGACGCCTGCTCCAGGAAACTTCCGAGGATGAGTTGCCGCGCGACGTGCTTCAGGCTGAGGTCCGGACGATCCTGCAACTCAACGTCCGGTGGCGCCCCAAAACACGTGTGGCAACCAAACCCGGACCGGCTGACTTGTCCCGCGAGTTTGACGCCATAGTGCTCGCTTTCGGCGCGCAGGCTGCCGACCAGGCCGAGGCGTGGGGGGTGAAGTCGGCGGGGCGTGGAATTCACGTCGAACGCCACACGTATGCAACCGGTGTCGAGGGCCTCTTTGCCGCGGGGGGCGCCGTACGAGGCAAATGCATGGTCATCCGGAGCGCCGCCGACGGAAAGGAGGCCGCCGCAACGATCGACCGGTACCTGCGCGGTGAACCCCTCGGCGGTGCGCTCCGACCGTTTAATGTCCGGATGGGCCGGCTGCAGCCGGATGAGATCAATGTCTTCCTCGCCAACGCGAACCGTGTGGGGCGGGGAACCCCCGGCAACGGCGTCGAGGCCGGATTCACGCCCGAGGAAGCGGCCAGCCAAGCCGAACGGTGCCTTCACTGCGATTGCCGCGCGCTGCCCGACTGCCGACTACGGCTTCATGCCGCTTCTTACAAGGCCGACCCGAAGCGATATGGGGCCGCTGATCGCCACTTCGTCCAGGACTGGACCCATGAGAAGGTCGTGTATGAACCGGGCAAGTGTATCGCCTGCGGTCTGTGCATCGGCATTACCGAGGCGGCGGGCGAACCGGTCGGGCTGGCGTTCCAGGGCCGCGGGTTCGATGTGCGCGTTGCCGTTCCGATGACCGGCACGCTGGCCGACGCACTGACGAAAACCGCCGCGCAATGCGTTGCCGCGTGCCCCACGGCAGCCCTGGCCTGGAAATGAACGGCCTTCTTTCTTGTGTGCGGCTACACATTGCACAATTGGTTTCCGAACGGGCTGCGCCCTGCGGAGGACCGTGCCAGGGCAACGGCCCCCAGGACCACCGCATCGTCGCCAAGTGCTGAAGCGACGACCCCGCCGCCCGGGCGGGCGCCGGGCAAGCGGTCGGCGTCCACGATTTCTTGCACGATGGGCAGGACGAACCTTCCGCAGGCTTCCACGACGCCGCCGCCAAGGACGATGATTTCCGGGTCGATCAAGTGCCGGACCGTGAGGCAAGCATGGCCGAGCACCTCGGCGGCGCGCCGCATCACTTGCGTGACCAGGCCGTCTCCTCGCTTCAGTGACTTGCGGAGTATGCGACTGCGGATGGCGTCTAGATTGCCGCCGGTCAGTTCGGTAACCACGCTGGATTGGCCAGCACTGACGGCTTGGCGAATGTCGCGCTCGATGGCGGTACGGCTGGCCAGGGCTTCGAGGCAGCCGCGGTTGCCACAGGCGCATGTCGGCCCGCCGATTTCCATAACGATATGCCCGATTTCAGAGGCCGCCTTCCTGGCCCCGCGCCAAAGTTTCCCCCTCCTGACGAAACCGCCCCCAATCCCTGTACCCACCAAAATGGCGAAGGCACTTGTGGCGTTGCGCGCGGCGCCCAACCAGCATTCGCCCAGTGCGCCCAGGTTGCAATCGTTGCCCACCGCCACAGGTACACCGAACCGCTGGCGCAGATGCTCGCCGATACCGATTCCGCTCAGGTTCATGTTCGGGGTGACGACAATCCGCCCCTCTTTGGGGACGACGACCCCGGGTATGGCAATGCCAAGCGCCTGAATGTCACTGATTCGTTTCTTCGCATCGGAAAGGACATCCTCGATGACCGACTCGATCGCGGCCAGTTCGGATTCCGGGGAGTCATTGCGAGGCGTCTTGTGCCGTTGCCGTGCGAGAATGTCGCCCGATTCCCGCACGACCGACGCTTGGACCTTCGTCCCTCCAACATCGACTCCCAGGTAGATCCACTCGCTTTCTTGCTCTTTCATCCTGTACCCTCAATACGCCATCACCGGGGATTGTCCCAACGACTCCATTAGACGCGAAACGGGCAGGAACGTAAACCCCTTGCCGGCGTCGTCACGCGCTGCCCGCGCTCGAGGCCGCCATGGCGGCCTCGTTCGCCGCGATTTCGAATTGGTCTACAAGGCGGTCATCGACAAAGCAGGAGAGCTGTCGGGCGCGCACGGGGTGTTGCAGGGCGCGGACCGCCTTGGTCTCGATTTGGCGGACGCGTTCGCGGGTGACGGAAAAGAT
>SKZG01000225.1 GCA_007127495.1 Planctomycetales bacterium | reverse complement strand
CCACCATCATCATCGAGATCGCCAGGGCGGTGCCGATTTGCCCCACGGACAGCTCCAGGTAGATCGTCGTCGGCAGAACCTCCGTCATCTGCCGCGTGGTCCCTGCAAACACCATCAAGGGACCGTACAAGCCCATGGCCAGCGCCCAGGCGATCACGGCGCCGGCCACGATCCCATTCCGAATCATCGGAAGCGTCACCCGCAAAAACACCTGTCCGGGCGACCATCCCAGAGTGCGAGCGACGTCTTCCAGCCGGGAGTCGACCGCGTCGAAGGCGGCTTTGATCGTGCGAATGGCGTAGGGCGACACGCAAAGGAACTGTGCCAGGACGATGCCCGCGGGGGCGAATACAAATTGGACGCCCCATCCCTGGATCCCCCGGCCCAGCGCGGTTTGAAAGAACACCAACAACGTTACCCCCACGACAATCCTCGGCAGAATGATCGGCGTATCGACCAGCGTATCGAACAGGGCTCTACCGGGCACACTTCCACGGGAAAGGGCGTACGCGCAGGGCACCGCCACGGCCACCGCCAGGGCGGAACTGACCAACGACGTCCATAGGGTTAGCCACGCGGCATGGCGGATGTCGGCGCTACGAAACACCTCGGCGAGGTACGAGGCGCCCGCGTCTTTCACGTCGGTCGCCAGGTACACCACGTTGGTTCCCAGCAGCAGCGCAATGAAACCCCCGTAAACCATCAGCACCACGGTGGAGCCGATCTCGACGGCAGGCGCCCCGCCCTTCGCTTTCTTGCGTTGCGTCGATGTCACGACTTAGGTCACCCTGACTTCGAGTGGAAGCTCGCATTAGTGGGCGGCCATGCCGCCCCTGTAAACGGTTACGGTTATGTCGAAGCGGTTCACAACGCCTCCGCGCCTCATTGTGCCGTCAAGAGTGTGCGAATAATGTTGACACTCTTTTTCGCGTCCTCGTTATTCGGATCGACTTCGAGAACGCGCTGGAAATCAGCCAGAGCACGGTTCAGATCGCCCATTTTGTAATACGTGTACGCGCGATTGGAATAGGCCGCGGCAAACTCGGGATCCAGCCGGACGGCTTGGGTATAGTCGCGCAGTGCTTGGTCGGGCGCGCCTTGATGACGATGCGCCAACCCGCGGTTGTAATACACCTCGGAATAACGCGGGTATACCTGAATCGCTTCGCCGTACTTTGCAATGGCTTCGTCAAGCCGGCCGTTCTTGTGCAGCTCGACACCCTCGGCGAATAGGCGCTTGGCCTCCTCGTGTGATTGCTCGAGGCCGGCTTCGAGTTCCGCAACCCGCCCCGCGGCATGGCCATTCCTTGCCAGTTCCAGCAAGCGTTGGTAGCGCTCCACCGGCTGCGGATTGGCCAGCAGCGTTTGGCGATAGTCGTCGAGCGCCTTGGCCATATCGCCGGCGATGGCGTGCGCGACGGCGCGGTGGAAAAACGCTTCGGTGTGTCGCGGCGCCAACGCAATGGCCCGATTGAATTGGGCAAGTGACTCCACCGCATCGCCTGCCCGGAGCAACGCCTGGCCCTGCCGCAGGGGCACACTTGGATCGTTGGGCGCCAGCTCCCGTGCCTTCGCGAAATCGGCTGCGGCCATCTCGTCGCGGCCGGCGACGGCATTGACAAATGCGCGCTCCCGGTACACCTCAGCGTATTCCGGGTCGTGCAGGATTGCCTGATTGTAATCTTCGAAGGCCTCTTCCAGCTTGTCAAGATGCGACAGGGTAAAACCTCGAGTGAATCGTGCGGCTGCATCTTCAGGGGCCAGAGTGATCGCACGATTCAGGTCGACAAGCGCTCTTTCAAACTCGCCCTGCATCGCATAGGCGTAACCGCGATCGACCCATGTGTCGACCGTGTCGGAATCCAGCGTCAATGCCTGGTCGTAATCGGCGATGGCACGATCCCACATGCTCAAGCGCGACCACGCGATGCCGCGGGCGGCAAAAGCCGCGGCGTCTTTCGGGGCAAGGCGGAGTGCGGCCGTCAAATCGCTTACCGCGCGCTGGGCGTCACCCAGAAGGATGAAAACAAACCCGCGTTCTCGAAGGGCTTCCGGATTGTTCGAGTTCATTTGGAGGGCGCGCGTGTAGTCGGCCACTGCCTTGGTCAGCTCATTGGCTTGCTGGTAAACGAACGCGCGATCGAGCAGGTATTCGGGCTCGCGCGGGTTCAACTCGACCGCCTTGTTGGTATCAGCCAGTGCTCCATCGAGCCGGCCGATCAGGGCCTGAGCCAGCCCGCGGTCGGAATAGGCGCGGGCAAAGCTCGGGTTCTGCTCGATGGCCTTGGAGAACGCCGCCACGGCGCGGGTGAAATCACCGTTTTCGACAAGGCGAACGCCTTCGTTATACGCTTGAACCCCTGGGCTCGGCACTTCCAAGTCCGACAGTCCGATGCGCTGGGCAGCCGCTGGATGAACCGTCGAAACTGCAAGCCAAATAGCCACACACCAGGAACCGGCCGATCGCGGCCGGCCAACCCAGCCGGCGCCGGGCTGGAAAATTCGCCTCGAAAGCCGGCCGTTCGTACATAATATCGCCATAATGATCTCCTTCCCCGCCGGTGAACCGTTCAGGGGGTTTGCTGGGGATCGCGGGCTCTTGCGTTTCCAGGCGCAGGCTGCGACCGTGTCATGGGCATTCGTCCAGGGCAGTCCGTAAACACAAAGGCTGTCCGCACGCGGAAACGGAAGAGCCCGGACCATTTTTCGCCGCAACGCGTCGACCGTCCCGTGTCCGCCGTTACCTGACTATATCCTGGGAAATGGTCCACAACAAGACGGGCAAAGAGGAATGATACCGCCTTTCCCCTTGACTCACACGCCCATGTTACGAACAATTGCCCCGGAGGGACACCTTTTCCCCCGCGAAAATTGGGACAGTCTTCCGTGATCGGCTGCCGAGGAACCAAGCGAGGAACCAAGCGGTCCTCGTTCTTGCACAGGCTCCGGGCGCGCTCATGACCTCAGCGGACGGCACGCTAAACATGCATTACCGGCCGCACCTCCTGCCAGGATCGGACACGCCATGATGTCGCCTTTGCCCCGAGTTGCGGTTGGGGCTATTGAACCAGGAGGGACTTATCGACCCATGCTCTGGGCCTTGACGGATGCATTACGGCGTCAGGGGCTGCACATTCAGCCCTTCTTCTCCACCGCTTGTTTCTCGGAATACCGCAAGGCCGCCGCCTTTTCAGGCACATGCCCACGACACCTCGACGCATGGCTTATGACTCCGGAGCTTTCTCGCGAGTGGTTCCTTCGCGGAGCGGGCCCGTGCGATTTGGCTATTGTCGAAGGAGAATTCGGGCAGCGGGACGCCGCGATGCCCGATGGAAGTTTGGAGCCGCTGTGCGAATGGCTGGAGCTACCCCGTCTCGTTGTCTTGGACGCCTCCCGGAGCGGCGATTCCTTGCCCAACCCGCCGGAGCAGGTGGACGGCGTCCTGATCGATTGCATCCAGAGCGATTCCCAATTAACGCGTATGATTGTCCAGATAGAAACTCATTGGGAGGTGCCGGTGCTGGGGGCGCTGGAATCGTCGCCTTCACTCCGAGCCGAGCTGGGAAGCATGGCAAT
>SKZG01000391.1 GCA_007127495.1 Planctomycetales bacterium | reverse complement strand
TCGATCGGCGCGGCGAAACGCTGTTGAAAACGCTCGAGCGAACCCAGCAGCCCCGGATTGATGAACTGGAACAGGTTCCACAACTCGCCCAGGTGATTCTCCAGCGGTGTGCCGGTCATGATCAGCCGGAAGTCGGCCGTCAGGCCCATCGCGGCCTGCGACCGGCGGGTGGCCATATTCTTGATCGCCTGCGCCTCGTCCAGGATGACCGTATGCCACGGCTGGGCCTGGAAGCGGGCGGCTTCGCTGTGAAGCAGGCCGTAGCTGCCGATGACGACGTCGCGCGGGCCGAGGTTCCGGAAGAACTCGGCACGGTCGCCGGGGCCGAAGAGGCGGGCGTTGAGCGTCGGGGCGAAGCGGTTCGCCTCGCTCAGCCAGTTGAAACCGACCGAGGTCGGCGCGACGACCAGCGCCGGCCCGCCCGGCGCGCGATGGACCAGCATGGCCAGCGCCTCCACCGTTTTGCCCAGCCCCATGTCGTCGGCCAGGCAGCCGCCCATCCCCCACTCGGCCAGGCGTGCCATCCAGTGGAACCCGTCGCGCTGGTAGTCGCGCAGTTCGGCTTGGAGCGTGTTGGGCACCAGGGGCTGCACTTCGCCGGCATTGCGCATCCGCCGGAGGAAGTCGGTCCACGAGCGGTCGGCCTTCAGTTTCACGCTTTCGCCCAAATCTTCGAGCGCCACGGCCCGCACCGGGGGGAAACGCAGCTTCGTCTTCTGCCGGTCGCCGTAGGCGGCCAACTCGTCGATGCGCTGCCGCAACTGCTCGGTCAGCGCCAGGAAGCGTCCGTCGTCGAGCTTGATGAACCGCGACGGGCCGGCCTCGACCAGCTCGATGAGCTTCATCATGTCGATCGAGAGCGACGGATCGACTTTCAACGTGCCCGACGCCGCGAACCAGTCGCGATCGCGGCGGATGTGCATTTGCAGTTGGGCGGGCGACGCCCGGCCGGCCAATTGCAGGCTTTGCCCCTGCGGCCAGTGCAGCACGACGCGGTTCTCGGCCAGTTGGTCCTCCAATTGGAGGAGCGCTTCCAGGGCCTCGACGGGCGAGGGGAAGCAGGCGGCATCGCCTTCCAGCTCGGCGGCCAAGGCGGGGCACTCGGTGAGCAAGGCGTCCAGCCGGTGGCGTTCTTCCGTCAGGTCGCGGCGGGCGGTCCGGGGCCGGCCGTCGAAGCTAGCGAACACATTGCTCCCACCCTGCCCGGGGCGGCAGAACGGGCCCTCCTCGCCGAAGGGGCGCACGAAAAACTCCGCCCGCAAACCACCCCCCAACGGCAACAGGTGCAAGTGGGGCCGCGCGTCGCCGGCCACGCTCTCCGCGGCCGGCAGATCGCCGCCGACTTCCGAGTGAACGGCCACCAGGGACGAAACCTTTTGGATCGACGCCACCACCCGTTCGGCCGCGGCCGTGGGCACATCGAGCATCTTGCCGAGAATCCGCTGCAACTTCACGTGCGGCTCGTCGTAGAAGACGAGCACGATCCGCCGCGGACCGTCTTCCATCACGCGGAAGGGGCGTACCAACTCAGTATCGCCCTCGTGCATTGGCGGGTCGAGTTTCAGGCGGATGGTGTGGTTGCCCTGCTTCACCACGACCAGCCGGGGCGGTTGCTCGACAATTTCCAAAGGCGTTTCGCGATCTCCGTGCCGAAAGACACTGGGGTGGCCCGCCAGGGCACGCGCCGCCCGCGCCTGATCGAACTGAAAATACGTTTCCGTATAGCCGCGATAGTTCCGCTCGACGTGCATTTCCAGAGTCCGGCACAACTGGCGATCCTGCTCAGTCAGGAAGGCGAACTCCGGCGTATTCCACCCGCTGTACAGCCGCTGCAACCCAACCCGGCGGCCCGCCGTCCAGCCCTTGGCCGTACGCTTCTGAATGAACGGCTGAGGAGCGATCCAGGACGAGCCCTCGAGTTCCCAAATCAGTCGTTCGCTGTCGAGGGGCGTTTCGGCTGCGGCAGTGGCCGAGGGCGCCTCGCCGAGTTGTGCAATGGCGCTGAGCGACTGTTGCCATGCCGGTTCCGGCTCGACCAGGTTCACCAGGCTCGCGGTACCGAGCTTCGCGTGGATTGCGGCGTGTTTGGCCGCTTCCCTGGCAGCGGTCTTCAGCCCGCTGTGGCCGACAAGCCCGGCCGCCTCGGCTTCCAGCCACGCCAGCCCGGCGTCGCGGTAACTGCTCGGGATCCGCGCCAGACGGCCGGCCGGCACGGCTTCTTCTTCACCGGCCAGGATCCAGCGCTCGAGGTATCCGACCAGCAACGTGGCGAGCGAGGACGTGCAGAATTGATTCAGCCCCTTGGCGAAGGGCCCCGGCGAGGTGGGCGCCTCCCGAAACGCGATGGCCGCGGTAATCGGCTCGAGCGCCTCGATGTACCGATTCTTGCGGCCCCTGCCGGCCGAACTGATCAGCGATCGCGCCCGGGCCAGCGCTTCGGCCGAGTTGCGCTTCAGTAGAAGCAGCAAATAGAGCGGCACCGGCAGGTGCGCCATGGCCGCGCGGCTCCGGCGGTTCTTTTTCTGACCGGCGCCCGGCAGGGCCTCGGCCAGGCAACGTTCGGCCCGCTCGAAGTCGCCTCGCAACAGGGCCTCGCAACCTTCCACTTCCGGCAGCTTGTGGCCGGTGCGCGCGTCGAGTTCCTTCAGGGCCTTCAGATCGCCGCGGGCCACCGCCACGTCGAGCAGGGGGCCGGCCAGGTCGTCAATCGGCGCCGGCTGGGAAGCGGCCCACTGGTCGAACGCTTCGAGGATTTCCGCCCGGCCGGCCGGGCGGAGAACAACCTCCGGCACCCTCTTCAGAAGATACCAACGCTGCAAGGGAGGAGCGAGCGAATCGAACAGGTCGCGGCTGAACGGATCGAGCAACTTCACGTGCTCGAGGTTCTTGGCATCCTTCAAGACCGACTCGAACTTGGCCACGTCGCCCGCGTAGAAGGCGATCCGCAAATCGCAGGCAGAACCGCTGGTGTAATAGGAGTAGCTCCAGCGTCGCTTGGCTTGCGCCTTTACCGCGGCTTTCAGTTCTTCGAACCGACCCTGCCGGATCGCGTCTTGCATGGCCAGGTCCACGATGTCGTGGTGGGCCTGTGTGCCGCTGTACGAGGCCCGCACCAGCAGGCCTTTCTTCTCCAGGTTCGCGGCCATCCGGCCGATCGCCGCCGCGGTGAACCGTTTGCCTTTGGCGTCTCTGAAGTCGGTTAGCCCGGCGAAATCCGTGAGTTCCTTACGGTTCATCGGTTGATCGGCGAAGGCGAATAGCTGCATGAGGTGGCGCGCGTCGGCGTCGAGCTTTTCATAGAACGAGACCAGCTTTCCGTCGGTCATGGGACAACTCTCCTCCAGCGAAATACGGACCATGCATACCGTGCGCACAGTCTATGCACGCCGCCCAAGGCTGTCAATCCGCTAGTTGCTAGTTGCTAGGGGAGAGTTGCTAGTTGCTAGTTGCTAGTTGCTAGGGGAGAGGTGGATGGTGGATAGATTTCTGGCTCTTTCGTCATTTGGCTTTCGACATTCGACATTCGATTTTTTGGGTGTCAATTTTTCGGTTTTGCGCTTTTGACCCCCCATGTCTACGGTTGGC
>SKZG01000020.1 GCA_007127495.1 Planctomycetales bacterium | reverse complement strand
GTAGATCTTCCAGAACTCGGCCGCTTCGGTCATGGCCGTGCCGGTCATGCCGCAAATCTTGTCGTACAGCTTGAAGTAATTCTGCAGCGTGATGGTGGCCAGGGTCTGGTTTTCTTCCTTGATGCGCACGCCCTCTTTCGCCTCGACGGCCTGGTGCAGCCCGTCGCTCCAGTTCCGGCCGGGCATCAGGCGCCCGGTGAACTCGTCGACGATCACGATTTCGCCGTCCTTGACCACGTAGTTGACGTCGCGTTTGTACAGATGGTGGGCCTTGAGCGAATTGTCGATCAGGTGCGGCCATTCCATATTGCCCGCCGTGTAAAAGCTCTCCACTCCGGCAAGCTGCTCCGCCGCGCGCACGCCGTCGTCGGTCAGGTGGGCCGAGTGCTCTTTCTCGTTCACCTCGAAGTGCATGTCCGTGCGAAGTTGCCGGGCGATGCGGTCGGCCCGGGCGTACCGAGTGACGTCGTCGTGGGCGGGACCGGAAATGATCAACGGCGTTCGGGCTTCGTCGATGAGGATATTGTCAACCTCGTCGACGATGGCGTAGTGCAACCGGCCCTGCACCTGCTGGCGGTCACGGGGATAGCGGGGGTCGCCGCGGCGCGCGGGGCGCATGTTGTCGCGCAGGTAGTCGAAGCCGAACTCGTTGTTCGTACCGTAGGTGATGTCGCACTCGTAAGCCCGCTGCCGAGCGCTGGCCTCCATGTTGCTCTGGATGGCGCCGACGCTGAGCCCGAGCGACATGTACAGGGGCCCCATCCATTCCATGTCACGCCGGGCGAGGTAGTCGTTCACGGTCACCACGTGCACGCCCAGGCCCTCCAGGGCGTTCAGATACGCCGGGAGCGTGGCCACGAGGGTTTTGCCCTCGCCCGTGATCATTTCGGCGATGGTGCCGCGATGCAATACGATGCCCCCCATAAGCTGCACATCGTAGTGGCGCATGCCCAGCACGCGGCGACTGGCCTCGCGGCACACGGCGAAGGCCTCGACCAGCAGGTCGTCGACCGTTTCGCCGGCGGCGAGGCGTGTTTTGAATCGATCGGTTTGCTCGCGCAGCTCAGCGTCGGTCATGGCCTGGTATTTCGGCTCCAGGACATTGACGGCGGCGACGGTGGGTTCGAGCTTTTTGAGGTATCGAGCGTTGGACGAACCGAACAGCCCAGTGAGCGCACGCTCCAGGCCGCCGGCGATCCCGCCGGCAAAGTCGCCCAGGACATCCCAAGCTCGCGAAATAATCTCTTCCATGGCTAAATTGCGTCTCTCATCCTTTGGGGTGAGAATACAGTGTAGGTGGAGTCGCAGGTTGCGTCAAGAATAGAACTACGAGCCGCCACCCCCTCAGACGTGCAAACGGCCGGGCGGGCCCCTGCCTAGTGCGATAGTTACCGACCGAGCATGAAAACCCGCCTGTTCCGTTGGACAGTACGCGATGGATACACTATATTGGTTCTTCCGTTTCTAGGTGCAAACAGCCGTTATTTCCGGGACGGCACACGGCGTGTGCCTTCTATACTTGCCGCGGCCTAAAACTGCGCTTTCCGTAGGATGGGCTTTAGCCCGTCAAAGCGAAGACGGACAAGAATGTCCATCCTACAAAAGCGCAATAACGGCACGCGGCGAGTATACATTGTAGCGGAGCTGTCAAGATGATGTCAGTGAGTAGTATTTATGGGGGCTAGGTAGCGTGGAGAGTTCTGACGGGCCCGACACCGGATATCACCCGCGGATGGCGGGTGAGTTCTGCAAGCACCATGCGTCGTTCACGCCTTTCGCGACCGCCATCCTTTGGCGCGCCGGCCACGCTGAGACCCCGGCGGAGCTTTTCGACGCCGTCCTGCCTGGAATTGTCGGCGCCGTCGCCGGCGCTGAGGCAGCCGTGGTTGCCGTGTTCGCCGAGGGCGCCTGGCAACAGATAGCCGGGTCGGACCCCGCCGGTGAACTGCCGTGGGACCTGTTCGCCGAAGCGCTCGATCAGGAGTTGGGCGCGGCGGCGGGCGTATGGGCAGCCGTGCCACTGGCGCCGCGCGCCGCCGGCGGCCACGTCCTGGCGGTTCGGACGGCGCAAACCGTTGACGCCGCGCCCGCCTTGGCTGCCATCACGGCCTTGGCGCCCGTCTTGCACGAAGCGTTTTCGAGCGTTCAGCAGCGGCAGTCGCAACGGAACCGCATCCGGCAGCTTGAGGCGGTGCTTGAAATCGCCGGCCGGTGGAACCGGACCCGCGAGTTGGGACCACTGCTGGAACAGATGGCGCATGCGGCCACCACGTTGTTCGGCGCCGAGAGGGCGAGCATCTTCCTCTGGGACCGGTCCAGCCATCAACTGGTTGGTCGGCCGGCATTGGGCGTTGCCGACCGTGAGCTGCGCGTGCCCGACAACCGCGGTGTGGTGGGGAGCGTGGTGCAATCCGGCCGGCCGCTGAGGGTCGATGCCGCCCGCGAACCCGACGCCGTCGACCGCCACGTCGACGAACAGACCGGCTTTCAGACGCGCACCCTGCTTTGCGTTCCGTTGCGGAACTCGCGGGGCGACATGCTTGGCGCCTTCGAGTTGCTCAATAAGCGTTCGGGCAGCTTCACGCCCGACGACGAGGCCGGCCTGACGGAATTGGCCGCCCATGCCGCCGTGGCCCTGGAGAACACCCGCGACCGCGAGCGGCTCCTGCTGACCAACCAACAGATGACGGACCAGGCCGCCGCCGACGTGCAATTCATCGGCCGAAGTCCGGCGATAGATGCCCTCCGCTCCCTTGTTTCGCGGGTGGCCGACACCGATTTGGCCGTGCTCATTTTGGGCGAGAACGGGACGGGCAAGGAAGTTGTCGCACGGTCGATCCACTACGGCAGTCGGCGGAGGCGGCAGCCTTTTGTCGCCGTGAACTGCGCGGCCATTCCCGACCAGTTGGCCGAGAGCGAGTTGTTCGGGCATGAGAAAGGCGCATTCACCGACGCCCACGAGGCCAGGCAGGGCAAATTCGAATTGGCCGGCGGCGGCACCCTGCTGCTGGACGAGATAGGCGAATTGAGCCTCAGCGGTCAGGCTAAGCTGTTGCGCGTGCTGGAGGAGCGGACGCTGGTGCGCGTGGGCGGATCGCGCCCCATCCACACCGACGCCCGCGTGCTGGCGGCCACGAACCAGAACCTGGCCGACATGGTGCGAGCCAAACGGTTCCGCGAGGACCTGTACTTCCGGCTGAACGTCGTAACGATTGAAGTTCCGCCGCTGCGCGAGCGGCCGGACGACGTCATGCTGCTGGCCGAGCACTTCCTGGCCGACTTCTGCCGCAGGGCCCGCCGCCCGATGCCTGAGTTCACACCCGAAGCCCGCACGCGCCTCACCGGCCATGCTTGGCCCGGCAATGTGCGCGAGCTGCGCAATCTCATGGAGCGGATCGCGTATCTTTCCGCCGGCGACCGGATTGACGTGGACGAGCTGGCGTTCACGCTCTCGCCGCGCGGCCGTGATGCCAAGATCGGGGTAGTGGCCGATCGTGACGCGTTGCCGGCGGCTTGCTCGATAGACGTACACGGACCACGTCTTCGTCCCGCTCGGCATCACCCGCAACACGAGACCGCGTGCGT
>SKZG01000491.1 GCA_007127495.1 Planctomycetales bacterium | reverse complement strand
TCCTGCCAGTTGGCCGGGCACACGTCGCCATGGGCTTCGAAGTGCTGCAGGGCGTTGAGCACGCGCAGGGCCTCCGGCACGCTCCGGCCAATGGGCAGGTCGTTCACCACCGCATGGCGCAAGATGCCCTCTTTGTCGATCAAAAACAAGCCACGCAACGCGATGCCGCCGTCAAGCAAGACGCCGTAATCGGTCGAAACCTTCTTGCTCAGGTCGGCGATGAGCGGATAGGCGATGGGCCCGATGCCGCCCTGGTTGCGCGGCGTATTCTTCCACGCCAAGTGGGTAAAATGCGAGTCGACCGACGCGCCCAACACCTGACAACCTTTCGCCTCGAAATGCGCCAACGCCTTGTCGAAAGCGATGATTTCCGAGGGGCATACGAAGGTGAAGTCGAGCGGGTAGAAGAACAGAATCACGTGCTTGCCGCGATACTGCGACAGGGTGATTTCCTGGAACGAATTGTCCGGCATGACCGCCTGAGCGGTGAAGTCGGGTGCTTCCTTGGTAACAAACGCTGACATGCGTCAAACTCCTTGGGGTTGGGAAAAAATGGGGTACTGTGGGAAACATGTGGGTTCCGTTCGGCCGCACTAGCCACCCTCGGCCGTGGCGGTCGAAAGCGGCGCGGCCGCCGGGCGGCGGCCCAGTTCGGCGTCCATCATCAACAGCGCGGGGCCGTTGTCGCCGACAAGCTTCAGCTTGTCGCAAATGGCCTTCGCGGTCGCCTCCTCTTCAACCTGCTCGTTGACAAACCACTGCAGGAAGCTGACGGTGGCGTGGTCCTTCTCGCCGGCGGCCAGGTCGACCAGGTCGTTGATCAGGGAGGTCACCTTCTGTTCGTGCTGGTAGGCCTCCTGAAACGCCTCGAGCGGGGCGCTCCACTCGGCCTTCGGCTTGTCGATGGCGTCGAGCAGCACGCGGCCGTCGCGCTCGTTGACGAAGGCGAAAAGCCGCATGGCATGGTTCTGCTCCTCGGCGGCCTGGACCTGCATCCAGCCGGCCATGCCGCCCAGCCCGGCCGACTCGAAGTAGGCCGCCATGGACAGGTACAGGTACGACGAAAACAACTCCGCGTTGATCTGCCGGTTCAACGCTTCCTGCATCTTGGGTTTCAACATTTCCTTAACTCCTGATGGTAGATGGACACTTTTCTTAGTAGATGGACACTTCACTTAGTAGATGAACACTTCACTTAGTAGGTGGACACTTTGCTTGCCCTCCGGAACCAATGCCCGGAAAAAAGGCTACGCCGGTTCGGCCTTCCGGCACACGGGACAAACGCCCAGGTACTCGAGCCGATACCCGATGATTTCAAAACCGGCCGTTTCGTCAAGCTCCCCCGGATGCAACTTCGGGGTTTTGTCGGGCAAGTCGGCCACGCAGCCGCACCGCACGCATCGTACGTGGCTGTGTGGGTGCGTGTCGGCATCGAAGCGGGCTTGGCCGCCCTCGGCAAGTCGGCACGCTTCGCCACTCTCGCAAAGCTGCTCCAGGTTCCGGTACACGGTCCCCAGACTGATCGTCGGCAGCCGATTTCGCACTCGATCGTATAGTTCGCGGGCAGTTGGGTGCGAGCAGACGGCTCGCAACTCCTCCAGGACCACGGCCCGCTGTCGGGTTTTCCGTCGAATGGGTTTTCGGCTCATGCTTCTGAACAGTTACCAGTAACGCGAATCACTATTATTATACCGGCCCGACAATTGCCCTTATGGGGGGTTGGCTGTGGGGGCTTCCTGGAGGCCGGTTTGCCGCACCCTTCCACATTGGGGTCGCGTAAATCGGGAGGGTCGCTATAATTCCGGCATTGCCCTGGAAATCGCATGAAACTGGAAAAACGATCGATGTCTCAGACGGAAACCGCACCTCGCAACGCGCAGCAGCCACTAGGCGAGTTTGCACTGACAGCCGAAACGCTTTACGACAAATGTGTGGCCCTGGCGCGCAACCTCTGGTGGAGCTGGCACCCGGAGGTCATTAACCTGTTCAGGGACCTGGACCCGATTCGTTGGCGCCAGTTGGACCATAACCCGATTGCCCTCCTGCGCGAGTTCACGCCGGAGCGCCTGGAAATGCGGACGGCGGAATTGGTGCTCTACAGCCGGATCAACTACGCCTTCCGTCGCCTGAAGGAATACCTGGCTGAGACACCCGTCTGGGGGAAAACCTACGCCGGCGTGCTTGGCTCGAAGCCGGTGGCGTACTTTTCGCTGGAATTCGGCGTACACGAGTCGTTGCCCATCTACTCCGGCGGCCTGGGCGTGTTGGCGGGCGACCATATCAAGAGTGCCTCGGCGCTGGGCGTACCGCTGGTCGCCATCGGCTTGTTCTACGACCAGGGGTACTTCAAGCAGCACCTCGATGAAAAAGGCTGGCAGCAAGAAGAGTATCTGGACACGAAGGTGGAAAACCTGCCCATGGAGCCGGCCCGCGGCAAGGACGGAAAACCGGTCACGGTGACCATCGAAACCCGCACCGGCAACCTGCTGGCCAAGGTGTGGTTAATGCGCGTCGGCCGCGTGAACCTGTACCTGTTGGACTGCGACGTGCCGGGCAACAGCCCCGAGGACCGCGAGCTGACCAGCCGCCTGTACGGCGGCGACAACCGGACGCGCATTCGGCAGGAACTGGTGTGCGGTGTCGGAGGCATGCGCGCCTTGGATGCTCTGGGAATCTCGCCTGGCGTCTATCATCTGAATGAAGGGCACAACGCCTTCGCCACCCTGGAGGCCATTCGTGAACGCATGCGCGACGACGGCATGTCGTTCGACGATGCACTGCGCGACGTCGCCCAGCACACCGTGTTCACCACGCACACACCCGTCCCCGCCGGGCACGACCGCTTCGACGGCGGGCTGATCGAGGAGCACCTCGGCCCGTTGCGCGACGATTTGCACATTTCGTTCGAACAGCTCATGGGGCTTGGCCGCGTCGAGCCGCAGAACGAGCATGAAACCTTTTGCATGACCGTGCTCGGCTTGAAGCTTTCGCGGAAGGCCAACGCCGTGAGCAACCTGCATGGGCACGTCTCGCGCCGGATGTGGGCGCATCTTTGGCCGTGGCGCGTCGAGGAGGAGGTGCCCATCGGGCACATTACCAACGGCGTTCATTTGCAAAGCTGGCTCGCCTGGCAAATGCAGCAGCTTTACGACCGGAATTTCCCCGTCGGGTGGATGAGCCGCATCGGCGAGCCCGAGCCGTGGCAAAATATCCATGACGTCGACCCCGGTGAATTATGGGAAACGCACTACGCGCTGAAGAACCTGCTCTTGGCGTTTGTGCGCCGGCGCGTCAGCCGGCAGTGCCGCCGGCGGGGTGAGGCCGACGACGTGGTCGAGGCCGCGCGAAATATCCTCGATCCCGACGTGCTCACTTTGGGCTTCGGCCGCCGGTTTGCCACGTACAAGCGCGCCGCCTTGATCTTTTCCGATCTCGAATGGCTCAACAAGGTGGTGAACGACCCGCAACGCCCCGTGCAAATCATCTTCGCCGGCAAGGCCCACCCCGCTGACGAACCCGGCAAAACGATCATTCAGAGCATTGCCAACTTGCGGCACGACCCCCGGTTCGAACACCGAATCGCCTTCATC
>SKZG01000023.1 GCA_007127495.1 Planctomycetales bacterium | reverse complement strand
GGGCTATATGCGGTTTTACCCGGCCGAAGGCGCCTTGATTGCAGCGCTTGCCGACCACGCCGCCGAAGTTCGGCGCAACGCCGCGCTGTCGCTCGGCTGGTGCGGTGGCCGCCGGGCGCTCGGGCCGCTGGTCGAGCGCCTTGACGACCCGGACTGGACCGTGCGGCAAAGCGCCTGGGTGGCGCTGACGAATATCACCGGCATGGAGCACCCGTTCGACGCGCTCGCTGAGCGGGCTGACCGCCTAGAAGCCGCTGGGGTGTGGCGCGCGTGGTGCGATGCCCTGCCTGAACACGACCTGCCGGCCGACGTGTTGGACCTGATCGCCTCCGACCGGCATCGCGAGGTTCAGCGCGGCGTGCGTGCGGCGGGCGCCCTGGGCGCCGAGGCCGACACGGTGGCGCGCATCGAGCAGGCCGTCGGCCGCTGGGCTGAAAGGAACAACGAGAACGACGCCGCGGCGAAGTGGCGGGTGCAGGCGGGCATTCGCGCGCTGGGGCGGTCGGGCCGGCCCGAGGCCCTGCCCGTGCTGGTACGCTTCCTCAACAACGTGCAGTGGTCGCGTTACGCGGCCGACGCGCTGGGCGACTTCGGCGGCGAGGAGGCCGCGGCCGCGCTGCTGGCGGCTTTCCCCCGCTACGCCCGGCCAGCCGGGCCGGGCCTGTTCCGCGACTCCATCCACCGCGCCCCCGACACGCACCCGTCCGACGTGCCCCACTCCGATTCCCGCGACCGCATCCTAGCCACGCCGTACGCCATCGCCCAGTCGCTTGCGCGCATCCCATTCGACGATCCCGACTCGCTGGCGGCCCTGCGCGGCCACGTGCCGCTGTTGCTCGCCCAGATTCCGCTGGACATCGACGGGCTGTTGGTGTACGACGAGGAGCCGTTCCAGCACATCTTCCGTTACCTGGTCGAGCGGGCCGACATGCGGCAGTCGTTGCTCGACGGCGCGTTCGCCTCGCTCGGGCAGCCGCGTCCGGAGGCCGAGGAGGTTAAAGATGCCGCCGAGGAAGAGGCGGACGGCAAGAAGTCCCTTTTGCGAAGCCCCGTGCTGCGCGGCCGCGACGCGCCCCACCGCCTCGAAGCGAACGTCGAGGGCTGGACCGACCTGTACCTGGTGGTCGACGACGTGGACGACTACTACATGGACCGCGCCAACTGGGCTGACGCGAAACTGATCGACGTCGATGGCCGCGAAACGTTCCTCGACACGCTCGAACCGGTCTCGGCCCAGCAGCAGCACGACACGCTGCGGATCAACCAAAGCGCCGCGTTCGACGACCTGCGAATCGGCGATGCGCGGTTCGAGCGGGGGCTGCACACGCACGCGGTGAGTGTCATCCATTACAGGCTCGACGGCCGCTACCGCCGGTTCGTGGCGCAGGTGGGCGTGTGCGCCAGCCGGTCGGCCGGGCAGGGCTCCGTGCGATTCATCGTCAGTTCCGAGCCGGTGAAGGGGCGCGTTGAGGTAGGGGGCCTTCTGGCCGACGCCGCCTTCGCGTCGAACGTTATGCTTGCCCTGTGCCGCGATGCGGAGGACGTGCCGCGGCTGATGGCCCTGTTGGACCACGAGAACCATTGGGTGCGCATCAACGCCACGCGAACACTCATGTTTATGGATGCCCACGAGGCCGTCGGCGCGATTGGCGAGCGGCTGAGGTCCTCGCCCCCGGAGGCGTCGTTCGGGTTTTTCAACGACCGCTATTTCGCCCGCGCGCAGGGGCAGGACGAGTTCAACGACCCGACGCCGCGCTACCGGGAGGCGTTCATCATGGCCCTGGGCCACTTCCGCGCCGAGGCCTACGCGCCGCTGCTGGCCGGCATCCTTGTCGACGCGGACAACGCATTGGGCATTCAGTACCGTGCGGCGAACGCTTTGGACCGTATCGGCACGCCCGAGGCGGTCGCGGCGCTTCGGGAGGCGGAGCTTTCGCACCCGTACCACAGCGTGCGGATGGTGGCGCGCGAGGCCCTGTGGCGGCGGCGCCTGCCGCCGCATCCCCGGCCGGAACCGCCGCCGGTGGAGCCGCCTCAAGTGGCCGAGGACGACATTCCCGAGCGGCCCGCCCGGTTCGTGTTCATCAAGGGCGATCCGGTCCCCTACAACCCCTTCCAGATGGACAGTTGGCGCCAGGCGTACATGACCACCGACAGCGGGCCCACCTACCGCCCGGGCCGCAACCTGTACCTTCTCGACATTGCCGGCGGCCGGCCCCGGGTAACGCCGCTCACCACGTTCGAAGACGGTTACGTGGCTGACTGCGAGGTATCGTACGACGGGCAGACGGTGCTCTTCTCGCGCCGCACGGGCGGCAGCCCCTGGTGGCACGTGTACGAGATCGGCGCCGACGGCACGGGTTTGCGGCAACTGACCGATGGGCCGTACCACGACGTCCACCCCGCGCCCATGCCCAACGGCCGCATCGTGTTCTCCACCACCCGGCTGGGCACGCGCGACGAATACCACGGCTACCTGTGCACCGGCCTGGCCACCATGCATCCGGACGGCAGTGACATTCAAGTGATCGGGTTCAACTTCGGCCGCGACGCGGAACCGTCGATCGCCGACGACGGCCGCATCCTGTTCAGCCGGCTGGAATTGTTCTATTCGCGCATGAAGACCGAGTTCAACCTCATTGCGGCGCATCCGGACGGCACGCGCATGCACACGCTGTACGGGCCGGAGCGCCGCGACATGTGGGGGCGAATCCACGGAGGCTACGGCAACTGGTTCGCGGGCGGCGTCGGCGGGCGGCATCGATACTTGCGCCTGACGCAGCCCCGCGCGTTCGGCCCCGGCGAATACCTGCTGACAACCCCCGCCGGGCCGATCGTCATCCAGGGCCGGCAGGGAGAACGCTTCCTGCGCCAGTCGTTCCTGCGCTCCGGCGGCAACGATCCGTGGGTGGTGACCACGCCTTATCCGCTCGACGAGCAAACCCTGCTGGTGGCCGCCGGCGAGAAGAACCACGCGATGGTGCGGGCCGAGTTCCCCCGCGACGCGGTCGACCTGGGCCTGTACACCATGTGCGTGGCCACGGGCGAACTGACCCTGCTGTACAACGACCCCGAGGCGCCCTGTTTCGAGGCCCGCCCGCTGCACCCGCGGCGCGTGCCGCCGGTGCTGGCGGAATCGGGCGCGGCGCGCGGGAGCCGCTTCACGGGGCTTTTGTACGCGCAGTCAGCGTTCATTACGCAAGAGCCGCACGTGCCGGAGCGTGGCCGCCTGCTGCGCGTGGTCGAGGCCCTGCCGCAGGTGACCCGGCACGCCACGCACACCACGCCGGGCGAGAAGGCCTGGAAGAACCACGGCGGCGCGTTCGGGCGCGACCTGGCCGTCCTGCCGCTGGCGGCCGACGGCTCGTTCGCCGTCGAGGCCCCGGCCGATCGCTTCCTGCACCTGCAAGTGCTCGACAGCGACCGGAACGTGGTGGGGAACCAACTCATCTGGATGCACCTTCGGCCGGGCGATGCGAAGGGATGTGTCGGCTGCCACGAGCCTCCGCACGCCACGCCGCTGCATGGCGTTCCATTGGCCCCGGCCAAGGTGCCCGCCTTCCATCGCGGCGCCATCCCGCGCGCCGTGCCCGACG
>SKZG01000562.1 GCA_007127495.1 Planctomycetales bacterium | reverse complement strand
CCCGGTGGCCATGTTGAACGTGTTTACCTGGGAAATGCCGGAAAACAGCGGAACGGCCGTAATGCGCACGTAGCGGCGGTCGGCCGAAATGACGGCTGTGACGCCCACGTTTGCACCTTCGGGTAGGGTAATGATGACCGGCTGATAGCCGACGGCGCCGGCAAACGGCGCGAACAAAGGATTCTGTGTCGGGTTCTCGCCGGAAAGCGCCTGGCGCGCGAGTGCATAATCGCGCAAGGCCCGATGATCGGCCGCGCCGGCCAACTGTTGAGCCAGAACCTGTTGATTCACGGCCAACTGGGCCACGGCCGCATTGGCCACCTGGTGCTCGGCCAGCAGCTCGTCGCGCCGGCCGCCTTCCAGATCGAATACCACAAGTGCTTCGTCGCCGGTCAGTGCGATGCTCTTCCGACGGTGCGTCGCGTTCTTGGAACGGTAGTGCATGTACACGTCGACATGGACCCTGCCGGCAGTTACCTCACCCCAGATGCGCCGGATGAGCAAACGGTAGGTGCCGTCGAAGCCCTTGGGGAGCACGTACACCTCGCTTTTGCCTCCGAGTGCGCCTTGGCCCAGTCGCGAAATGCCGTTGCCAAGCAGCACGCCGCCGGCTGTGGTTCGAGGGTTGCGCAGCGAGCATACCGTGCCGGAAGGTTCCTCAACGAACAGGTCGACATCGGCATTGCCGGTCCAGGACACGACGACTACGCAATCGCGGATGACCGCTTCGTCGAGCGCTCGTTGGAACGCCTTGGCCTCGGAGGACCGATTCTGGCTGTTCAGCCGCTCGAGGGTGGCCCTGGCGACGCGAAGCCCCGTATTCCACACCTCGGTGTGCTCTTTCGGCCAAGCCTGCGCGAGGATTCCAGCCGTTGCCCATTGAAGCCCCTCGAGGTCGTCGAGGCGCTGCGCGGCCCGTAGGGCGAACAGGTACGGCTCAGGCTGCAAGGGGGCGGCTTGAGCCACCTGGCGAAACAGGCTCAGCGCACGGCGTTCAATACCGAGGTGCGAGAGGTACATGGCGATATGCAGCATTTCGTCCGGACTCTGGGCGAAATCGACAGCCGACATCACAGCCCGCTCCACCTCGTCGTGCGATGCCCCGCCCGCTTGCATGGCAAGGGTCATGGCTTCGTACATCCACGGCTGCGCCTGCTGGTGCCGCAGTGCGGCCTGAATGAGCGCGGTGATCTGATCGAACTTGTGGTCGTTCATCATGGTGCGCACGGTGGCGCGCACGGCGGCTTCCTCGGGACGATGTTCCGCGAAGTAGGCGTCCCAAGCGGCGTCGGGATCGTCGGAGTCGGCCATGGCGAGGGAAATGTTGCCAGCCGGCTCCGAGACAGAGGCGCTTGCGGCGTCTCCAGTCGGGCCTGCGGGCTTCGCCGCGACGGTTAGGTCGTCGGCGACGGCGAAGAAGCCTCGGGCCGGGCCTTCCGGGAGTACCCCGGGTTGCTGTTGGTGGACCGGGACGTTAAAGAACCCACCGCCGCCGCCACCGCCCTGCATGCCCATGCCACCCACGCCGCCGAAGCCTTGGCCACCACCGCCGATGCCGCCCATGCCAGGCATGGCGCCGCCACCGCCCATACCGCCCACGCCGCCGCCGAACCCGCCCATACCGCCCAGGCCGCCAAAGCCGCCCGAGAACGCCGGGACTCGGACCGGTAACACGAGGTCCGCCACGGGGTACACCTTGGTGGTCAACCGGTTTTCGGCCTCTTCCGGTGTGGTGATCAGCAGCACCTCGTTTTCGATGACGTAGGTGAGAGCTAGTTCATGGAGCGTCAGACGCAAGGCGGAACGCAGTGACACGCCCCGTAGATTCTTCGTGATCGGCATGTCCGTGGCCAAGCCGACGTCGGCAAGCGCCCGGTTGTCGATCTGAATTTCGATGCCGTGAAAGTCCTTCAGGAAGTCGACCACGTCCTGCAGGGGCGTTTCGATGAACTCCAGTTGCGTGGGCGAATTGAGTGCCTCGACGATACGCCGTTCGGCCGGTGCGCGGCTGGCCAAATCCATCGCGCTGTACTTCTCTTTCCGCGCCGCGGTGAGTTCCCGCCAGACCTCGGCATCGGGATAGACGATCGGCGGCTCGTCGGGGATCGGCAGGGCGGAACGCTCGATCGAGTAGATCACATCCATAAAGCCCTTCGCCTTGGCCACTTTCAGCTCCATGTTCCGTGTATGATAACCGACGGTTCGCGCCCACATTGCCGCCGCCGGTGCAATGGGGTCGTCCGGCGCGATCAGCCCGACTTCCACCGCAACTTCCTCCTCCGCAGTGCGGTAACGGCGCTCGTCCATCAGCGAGTTGAACCGGTCCATCAGTTGTTTGACCCGAGTTTGGTCGCGCACCAGGTTGTCCAGCAGCAACTGCTGTTCCTTGCCGAACGCGAAGCGTTCGTGCAGCTCCTGCCGCTGCCGTTCGAGTTCCTCTTGGCGTCGGGTGGCCTCGCGGAGCGCGGCTTGAATGACGCCGACCAACTGATCGCGCACGTCGGGCTGCAACTCCGGCGCCTGCCGCACGCGCTCCAATTGCAGTTTGAGTTGCTGGATAGCGCCCTCGGGGTCCTCGCCCATCTGGCCGCGCGCCTGATTGATCGCCTGGCGGGCCTCGGCTTGGATCACCTGAGTGACGATGTTTCGCTCGGCGGCAATTCCCGCCGCGAAGTCGCTCGGGCCGGGCCCCACCAAATTCAGGTCGGCTGCGCCGCCGAGCGGGGGCAGGGCGTCGGCGTCGGCCACTGCGTCGGCGGCTGGTTCCTCGCCCGCACGCCGGCGCGCAATCGCGCGCTGCAATGCCTGCGCTTCTGGATCGTCCGGGTCGCGTTTCATCACCTCGTCCAGGAGTTTCTCGGCGTGGTCGATGTTGCCGGCCGCAAACGACTGGCGGGCCAGGTGCATCAGGCTTCGAGCCCCACCGGCGATGGCGTCGCGGGCGTGTGTGAGGCTTTCAGCGCCCAGCAGCGGCAGATGCGCGCCGCCGGTGACCTTTGCCCCGTCCACGAGTTCGGCCAGGAAACTGAAGTCGGGCTTTGATTCGCCCGGTTCGATCGACCACGTTAGCTGAACGGGGCCGGAAGGCCCGTCGGCGGTCATGGTCAATTCCATCGGTTCTGCCGAATCGAGTGTGCCGATGACCAGGCTCTCGCGGTCGGTGCGCAGCGGCACCTGTTGTGGAAAGACTTCGCCCAGGGCTTCGGGCCAGTCGATGCGTGTCGGCCACAGCACGGCCGCGGTGGCGGCGTCGGCCAATCGGTTTCCGATTTCGGCCGGCGATTGCTCCACGCCCACGCCGAAAACGTCGCCGCCTGTTTGCGAGGCCAAGGCGCCGAGCATGTTCGCGTCGATGCGCGGACCCACCGCGTAGCTGATCACGGGAACACGAGCGTTCCGCAATTGGGCGGTCATGGGGGCAAACTCCTCCGGCGCGAGCAGTCGGGCCCGGCTGCTCCCTTCGCCCAGGTACACGATCGCCCGCGGGTTGCGCGAAGCCGCGGGAAACGACTCGAGGGCGGCGGTCATTGCGGCGGGCAAGTCGGTCGCCCCGAGCGGAGCGCGCCGGTCGAGCTTGGCGAGCCCCTCGGCCATCGCAT
>SKZG01000462.1 GCA_007127495.1 Planctomycetales bacterium | reverse complement strand
CACGTCGCTTGTAAGCTGCCGTTCCAGCGGCGCATCAATGTAGTGCTCCATCCGTTCCGCCGGCTCGTGAACGTGGTCCAACGGCAGGCCGAGGTACTCGACCAGGTAGGCTTCCCAAAGTCGGTGCGAGCGGATCAGCCGCCGGGCCCGTGCCCGGCCCGCATCCGTGAGCTGGACCACCGGGTCGGTGCGGGCGACCTCGCGGCGCAGGAGCAATTGCCGCAACGCGAGCCAGGCCATGGCGCCGCCGCCCACCGCACGCATTGCTTCGCCGGCGGGCATAGGGTGCGGAACGCCCAACTCTTCCAGCCGGTACAGCACGCCGAGAACGTCCTCGCGCACGATGCGCAACGACGTTTGCGTGTTCCGCGCCAGCGTGCTCACCACTCCGTAGCGCGGCGCGAACAGCCCGGCCAACACGTAGAGGCTGCCCGCGGCCACCGTCATGGCGCCCGCCGTATTCACGTTCAGCCACGTGGCCCCCAAACGGCCGAGCACCGCCGAAGCGACGGCTAGCGCCACGGCAAGCACAAGCATGGTGCGCAAACGGTCCGTCAAGAGGTGGGCCGTGGCGGCCGGCACAATCAGCATGGCGACCACCAGAATCGAGCCGACCTGCTCGAACGAGGCGACGGCGGTCAGGGCCACGAGCACCATCAACGCGTACCGCAACACGGCGGCGGGAAAGCCCATGGTGGTGGACAGAGCCGGGTCGAAACTCGACAGCAGCATCTCCTTCCAGAACAACGCAATGAACGCCAGGTTCAACAGCAGCACCGGCGCGATCGACACCATAGCCCGGGGCACTTCAAGGCCAAGCACGCTCACCTGATGGAAGGTGACCATGTCGAGCGACCCGCTGAACACGCAATCGGCGTCGAGTTCCACGGCGTGGGCGTACCGGCGGATGAGGATCACGCCCACGGCGAACATGGCGGTGAACACGACGCCCATCGCGGCGTCCTCGGGCACGCCGCCGTAGCGGTGCAGGGTTTCGGTGAACACAACGGTGAGCACCCCGGCGGCCAGCGCCCCGGCGAACATGTACCCGAGCCCCACGGTGCCCGACAGGATGAAAGCAACCACCAACCCGGGCAGCACGGCGTGGGAGATGGCGTCGCCCAGCATGCTCATGCGCCGAAGCACGAGGTAGCAGCCGACCAGTGCGCAGGCGGCGTTGGTCATCGCCCCAATGGCGACGATCCAAAGGTCCATCACGGTTGTGGGATCCAGTTCGGGGAGCATGGCAGTGCTACGACTTAGGAAGTTCCGCCTCCAGGCGTTCCACGAGTTCCGCGGGCAGGAGGTGCTCGATCGCGTCGGCGTCGCGGTGTACGTGGTCCGGTGCGATGTTCACTCCGTGGATCAAGAACGCCTCCCACAGCCGGCGGGCGCGCACGATTCGGGCCGCGTGTTGGGCACCCTGTTGCGTCAGTCGCGCGGCATGGTCGCTTCGCTCGATCAGCCCGCGCCACGAAGCCCACCACAGAAGCGTTCGGGCGTGCCAGGGCCGCCATCGGCGGCGGTCCAGAACGGCTTGCAGTGGCACCTCGGGGCATTCGTCCGGCTGCCGTTCGCCCAGTTCGTACAGGGTGCTCAGCAGGTTTTCGAGCCCCGTTCGCCACCGGGACCGGGCCGTACGGCCCATCGCCGCAATCACGCCGCGCCGTGGCGAGAACAGTACGGAGACCAGCAGCACCGCGGTTCCACACAGGACGATCAGCGGCCCGGTAGGCAGGTTGGCTGTGGTATCGCCGAACGCGAAGAGGTCGAACCCGAGCCATGCCGTGAGCATGCCGGCCGAGAGGAGGGTGGCCCCAGCCGCCGAACCCGCCCCCACGATGCCCGCCAGAGGCAACATGCGGCCCAAACGGTCCGTCCAGAAGCGTGCGGTTGCGCCGGGGAGGATGAGCATGGCGGCCATGAGCACCACACCCACGGCGGGGAGCCCGATGATGATCACCAGGGCCAGCACGGCCATCAGCCCCAGATCGAGCCTGAGTGTGGGCCAGCCCTGAGCCCGCGCGAAGCCGGGATCGAAGCTCAAGAGTTTCAGTTCCTTGTAGAAGAGGGTCATGGCACACAGGCCGACGAACGCAACCGTGCCGATCAGGTACACGTCCCGCCGGCCCATCAGGCCGGCTTGCCCGAAAATGTACGACTTCAGCCCGGCCTGGCCGCCGCTCGCCTGCTGCTGCACGATGCTGAGCAGGACGATGCCCACGCCGAAGAACGTGCTGAGCACGATCCCCAGCGCGGCGTCTTCTTTGGTGCGGGTTGCGTGGCACACGAGCGTAATCAGCGCGAGGCCGGCCAGCCCGCTGAGCAAGGCGCCGACGAGCAACCCGGCGAATTGGACCGTGCCGAGCACGAGGAAGGCCAAGCACAGTCCGGGCAGGGCGGCGTGGGCCAGCACGTCGCCCACCAGCGCGCGGCGCCGCAGCACGGCAAAGGTGCCCACCACGCCGGCCACCCCGCCCAGCAGCGAGGTGCCTAGAAGCACGACGACGGTGAGGTAATCGAACGTCATGGTTGCGGTCCCCCGCGGCGCACCGCCTCAGCGGCCTCGTCCAGAATGGTCAGGCGTCCGCCGTAGGTCTTCTGAAGATTCTCGTTGGTGAACGTCGTTTCGGTCGGCCCGGCCGCAATCAACCTCATGTTCAACAGGATGACATGGTCAAAGTACTGCCGGACGGTGGGCAGATCGTGGTGAACGACGAGCACGGTCTTGCCCTCCCGGCGCAGCGACTGGAGCAGGCGGAGAATGGCCGATTCCGTCGCGGCATCGACGCCCGAAAAGGGTTCGTCCATGAAATAGATGCTGGCATCCTGGGCCAAGGCCCTGGCGAGAAATACCCGTTGCTGCTGGCCGCCGGAAAGCTGGCGGATTTGGCGGTCGGCCATGGCGGTCATGCCGACCTGTTCGAGGCAGCGCCGGGCCGTTTCACGCTGGCGCGCCCCGGGCCGGCGCAACCAGCCGAGTTGGCCGTAGGTGCCCATCGTCACGACGTCGGTTGTGGTGACCGGGAAGTCCCAGTCGACCGATTCCCGCTGCGGTACGTAACCGACGCGATGCCGTTGCCGCGCATAGGGCTTGCCGTAGAACGTGACGCGCCCACTGGCCGCCGGAACCAGCCCGAGCACCGCCTTGATGAGCGTGCTCTTGCCGGCGCCGTTCGGCCCGACAATGCCAATCAGCTTGCCTTCCGGCGCAATCAAGTCGATATCCCACAGCACCGGCTTGCGGTGGTAGGCTACGGTCATGTCGTGAATTTCCAGTGGTGGTGCACTCATGCGGGGATGCGGTCTCTTCTTTGCGTGAAAGGTTCTTCGCCGCGGCTATCGCAAGGCTTCAACGATCGTGCTCACGTTATGACGCACCATGCCCGCGTACGTCCCCGTGGGCGAGTCGGCAGGTCCCATGGCGTCGGAGTACAGCTTTCCGCCGATGCGCACCTGATGGCCGCGGGCTGCGCACGCTTCGACCAGCGACCGGATATTGCGTTCCGCCACACTCGTCTCGATGAACACGGCCTGGATGCGCCGGCGAACGAGCAGGTCGACCAGGCGGTTCACCGAGGCCAGGTCGGCCTCGTCCATCGTACTGACCCCTTG
>SKZG01000256.1 GCA_007127495.1 Planctomycetales bacterium | reverse complement strand
TATCGAAACGCTGGCTCAACAGGGAATCGGCACGTCCGTGCATTACAAGCCGCTCCACCGAATGAGCTATTACCGCGAGCGGTATGATCTGTGCGCCGATGACTTTCCCAATGCCGAACAAATCTGGCAAGGCTCCCTGTCGCTGCCCGTCTACCCGGAACTGTCGGACGCGGACCTCGATTATGTGTGTCGGACGCTGAAACGGATCCTTTCCGCACCTCGAACGGGCATTCGTCATACCATCAAAGGCCAGCGACGAGCCCTACGGCCTAGCGTACACGCTGCCGGCCCGAATGCCGCCGGCAACGACGGCGTCACCAACGCTTAGCCGGATCGGATCCAACATCTACGCGGCGCAGCCTCCAAGCTGTTCGTAGCTAAAGGTCTACGATACCCGCACTACACCAGCGCCGCGAAGAAGGCGTCGTGTGCGGCGGTGCCGGGCCGGTAGCGCTGGCCGGGCTGCAAGGTGCTGCCCATGAGGCTTTCGGCCAGGGGGTCGAGGTCGGCCAGGCCGAGCACATGGCCCAACTCGTGCGAAACGACGGTGAGCAGGTCCATGCGTCCGGCCAGCGCGGAATCGACCGCAAGCAAGGCACCGCTCGAACCGGCCGGCTCGAACTCCTCGTCCAGCCCCGGCGTCGGATCGATGAACCAGCCGAACCCGGCCGCGTAGGCGTCGAGGTGGAGGGTATCCTGCCGGGGCGTTCCGAACATTTTCGGAATCAAGTCGGCGGCGGCGAACCGGGACTGGCCGAATGCTTGAAGATGCTTCACGCTGAGTCCCGGCGCGGCCGGGTCGGCAAGGGCCGCAAGTGCGGTGGGTGAAAGCGCGGTGGCCGCAGCCCCCGTTCCCGACGGCAGGCCGGCCGTCTGGAGGGCTTGGCCGCCTAAGGCGCTCCACGCGCCGATGATGGGCGTGGCGTCCGACGCTCCGAACCGAATCGACCGGTCCACCGACGGGTCCCATTGTCCGTCGCCCTTCATATGGAGGCTGAACCAGCCGTTGCGCCACGTGCCGATCTGATCGACGCCGTCGCCGTTCCAATCGCCGATGATGGGCCTGGCGTCCGATCGTCCGAATCGAATCGACTGGTCCACCGACGAGTTCCAGCGGCCGTCGCCGTCCATGTCGAGGCTGAACCAGCCGTTGCGCCACACGCCGATCTGGCTGACGCCGTCGCCGTTGAAATCGCCGATGATGGGCGTATGGTCCGAGCTGCCGAAGCGGAACGATTGGTCCACGCCCGCGTCCCAGCGTCCGTTGCCGTTCATGTCGAGGCTGAACCAGCCGTTGCGCCACACGCCAATTTGGCTGACGCCGTCGCCGTTCCAATCGCCGATGATGGGCCTATGGTCCGGCCCTCCGAACTGAATCGACCTGTCCACCCCCGGGTCCCAGCGCCCGTTGCCGTTGGAGTCGAGGTAGAACGTGCCGTCGCGCCACACGCCGATCTGATCGACGCCGTCGCCGTTCCAATCGCCGATGATGGGCGTATCGCCGGGGTTCCCGAATTGGAAGTTGAGGTTTCCCTCGCCCCAGTGGCCGTTGCCATAGGGGTCGATGTAGAACACACCGGCCCCATGCACGCCAATTTGCGAAGCTGCGGTCGTTCCGGACCCCGGGTTCCGGGCGCCGGCGCCTCCGTTGATACCGGCGTGCAGTTGGTAATGGCCCAGGCCGTCGGCGGTGGTGAGGCCGAATCGGTAGGTGTTGCCGGCAACGACGTTGAAGGAGATGGAGTTGCCGCCGTTGCCTACGGTCGCGTTGAACCCCTGGGTGTGCCACTGCGGGACGAGGTTCCAATTAGGGTTGATCGTGACTGTGGTGGTTCCCGTGCTGCCCGCGGTGAACTGGAACCAATCGGCGTCGTCCAGCCGGCTGATGTGGCCGGCGAGGCTGAGCGAGCTGGTGAGGGTGCCCATCGAGTGGGCGGTGTGGGCCGTGGAGCCGTAATCGTCGGCCGGCATGATGGCATCGAGGGCGGCTTGGAGGTTCAGCCGCTGGTAGTGCTGCCCGGTTGCGGCGTCGAAGAAGGTATCAGCCGTACTGTACATGGCGTTGTACAGCGTCGCCTGGTCGACGTTGCCGGCGCCGGCGAAGGCGTAGGCTTCGCGCAGCAGGACGCTGGCCCCGGCCACGTAGGGCGCGGCCATACTGGTGCCGGAGTAGCGGGCGAAGTCGTCGTGGATGCCGTTGTAGTTGCCCATGTAGTCCGGCACGGTGCTCATGATGGCCCGGCCGGGAGCGGCGATCATGCGGGTATGCCGTTGCGAGAAGCTGCTGAGCATCCCGCTGGCGTCGACCGAACCGACCGGGACCACGTGCGGGCTGGCGGCCGGATAGCTCAGTCCCGGCGCATTGAACTGCGAGAACGAGTTTCCGGCGGCCACCGCGACGAAGATTCCGTCGGCCTTCAGTTGTGCCAACGCGCCTTCCAGCATGGCCCACGAGGGGATCGAGGCCGAGTTGTAGGCGGTCCCGAGCGACAGGTTGACGGCGGTGATGGGGTTCTCGAAGGCCGATTGGTTTTCGTGGACCCACCACAAGGCCTGCTCGACCCAGGAAAAGTATCCGCCGCCGTTGTCGTCGAAGACGCGCAGGGCCACGAGGTCCACCTCCGGCGCGACGCCCGTGTGCGCGCTGTCGTCGCTTCCGACAATCCCGGCCACGTGGGTGCCGTGCGAGCCGTAGGGGCCGGCGTCGAAGGCGTCGGCGGTGTTCTTGGTGAAGTCCCAGCCGCCCACCACGCGGTACGCCGGGCCGTAGCCGCCGCCCAGCGCGTAATGCGTGTACGCAATGCCGGTGTCGATGACCGCCACGGTTTGGCCGGCGCCGGCGAATCCGTAGGCGGCCCGCGCCTGATCGAGCCCGGTCGCGGCGTGGGCGTCGGCCATCGCCGGATTCGGATCGGCGTACAGGCCCGTCGCCGGGAGGTGGTGGTCGTCGAGCCAGAAGTCGTAGGCCGGCATTGCCGAGAGCAACTCCCGGGGCTCGAGTGCTTCCAGCCGTGCGATGCGCGCGCGGGAACGCCGTCGGTCGGACGGTCGCATAGTTTCGCCTCCTCACGCCAGGTGCAATGCAACGGCTTCAAGAGCGCAGCGAATGAAGCCGCAACAAACGTCGTAGGTGCTTGATCAAAAGCGTCGTGGATTTCCTTGGGGCGGCCGAAAGGACGTTTGCCGCAATGCCCGGAACGGGCGGCTTTCTCCAAGGAGCTTCGGCAGGACATCGTCGACGTCCCGTACTACTTGAAGCATAGCTCACAGCCCGAGAGCATGCGGCTCCGGCACGGAATCCGGTTCCGTGCCGCAACGCTCGGCCATCGGTTCAGCCGCCATTGTTGCCGGAAGCCCTACCACTGGCAAGTAGCCGGGCGGACGCCGGGCCAAGAACACCGGCGGCTGCCCCAGCCGCGTTGCCATCCGAAACGCATGCTGCTGCCATTTGGCAACGATGAGGCGTTCCGGCAACCATCCCCAGCGTACCTGCTTCTGAATCAGGAGGCGTGGCAGCCAATGCCGCTTCCAGTTGGTGCGCATTGTGTCAATCTGGCATGGCGATACCGTCGTACGGCCAAGAGGCCACTCACACCGGGCCGCGATAGTGCCATT
>SKZG01000170.1 GCA_007127495.1 Planctomycetales bacterium | reverse complement strand
CGCCATGTCAAGCCAGATGGGCTTTTCCGGGTCCAGCGGCTTGAGTTGGTCGGCGTTCTCGACAAGCGGAGGCCCCAAATCCCAAGGTTCCGGCTCGGGCTGTTGCCAGGTGTCGTCAACCTCGGGGGGTTTCGGGAAATCGAACGTCATGTCGTCCGGGTCGTCTATGTCTGGCAGGGGTTCGGTTTCGGGGATTTGCTCAACCGGCTCCTCGGCGGGCGGCGATGGTACATCGAGCGGTACCTCTTCCGACAAGTCCTCGATGGGAGGGTCGGCTTCCGGCGGCTCGGCCGGAAAATCGAACGGGTCGGCTTCGATCCCGACGGCCTCCGGCTCGTCATCCCGTTCGGCCGGTGGAGCCGGCGGCTCCACCGGCGGCCGCTCCGCCATCGGGCAGCCGAGCAGCACGGCAAACAGCAGCAGCAACCCCGCTGCCGAAAACAAATGAAAAGCAGTAAATTGCCTTGGCGGGCGGAGGGCACAGCGGGTTGCGCCGGCTGCCAATGCCGACAAACCATACCTGACCGGACACGGTTTCATCTTTCGTTTCCTTTCCTTACAATGGCGCGGATTGCTAAGTGTTCCTTGCGCTCCGCGCGACGAACACCAGAGCCGTCCAGAGGGGGACAGGCCCCGTAAACGGTTACGTTCCCTTCATCTACCCCTAAGATACCCGCAAACGGGCCGGTCCGGCAAGGGACGCCGCGAAATAGGGCCGTCCGGGCGCTTCGACCCCCATCGACATTAAGTTGTAAGAACGAGCATGACACGATCTTCGTCCGCAACGCAGCCTGAACCTAGGCTGACAACCCACCCACGCCTGTCCTTCGCCGGAAATGGCATCTGGCACAAAGCGGCTCCAGCGGTAGTACGCAGGGCGATGGCTGATGGCGACGTCGCCCGCGGATGGACGGCGTGGAGCAAACACCTGACAGAGCGGGGAAGCCCCGCCCAGCCCGATGGAGCGATTCGTGCAGACGAGGCGTCGCTCGACTGGGGGCTCCCCCTCGAATGGCGACCACGATGGACGGAAAAATTCGGCTCAGGCCGATCCGGCGGCATGGACCAGCAAGCCCTGGCGTGGCTGGCGGAGGTTGCCGGGGGAGCGCCGGGGGTCGAGTACGCCATGGAATGCCTCGCTTTTGCTCACCGCCTGCCTCGGCTTACCGAGCGGCTATCGGCAGACGCCTGGTTCGCCGTGGTGGCGCACTTGATCGATACAGGCCATGACGCGGCAACGATCGATTCCGATCAGCACCCGCTCCTGGCTCAGTTGCTGGCCGGGGAACTGCCGCTCACCTTGGCCTATTGGTTTCCGGAACTGACCCCCTGCCGCGAGTTGGCGCACGGCGCGAAGCAGGCCCTTTCGGCCGGATTGATCGACTTGCTCGACGGCGAGGGCTTGCTTCATGGCCGCCATTTCGCGTTGATGCGCCCTCTGGCCGCCTGCTGGACACGGTGCCGGATTCTCGGCGACGGCATGAAGAAGCCCTGCTTCACGGCGGCGGCACGGCGTCAATATGACGACATGGTGCGTCACCTGCTCCGTTTCGCGCGGCACGACGGCAGCTCCATGCTTGGCTTCACCGCAGCCAACGACGACGGTGCCCTGCTCCAGGCCGCCGTGGGCTTGGGAGGCAATGCCGCTGATCGGGCAATTGCCGCACTAACGCTGCCAGCCCGCGCGCGAAACGCCGGCCGCAAGCCCGGGGGCGAGAAGACCCTGCCCGAACCGGCCGCCCAAAGCGAGTGGGCCGCCGTCGCCATGCTCCGAAACGACTGGTCGAGAACGAGCGCGCGGCTGGCGGTCACGTATCCCGGGCCAAACGTCCACGTGGAACTGGACTGCGGTAAAGAGGTCGTTTTGAGCGGTGCATGGAGCCTCGACGTCACGCTCGACGGCCAACGGCTGACGCCCGATTCCGATTGGGAACAGGTGTGCTGGCAAACCGACACCGACATCGACTACCTTGAACTGCAAATCGAACTCAACGCCGGAGTGCGCGTGCAGCGGCAGATCGCACTGGCGCGCGAGGACCGCTTTCTGTTTCTGGCCGATGCCGTGCTGGGCGAGCGACTCGGCCGGTTCGCGTACCGCGCGCGCCTGCCGCTGGGCACCGGGATCGGCTTCTGCCCAGCCAAAGAGAGTCGCGAGGGCTACTTGGAAGGTGCGAAGCGGCGGGCACGGGTACTCCCCTTGGCGATGCCCGAGTGGCGCTCGCTGTGGTCGGCGGGTGAACTCCAGGCCGTCGCGGCCGACAATGCCGATTCCGGTCGTTACGGCGCAATGCAGCCGGCTTCCGGTCAATCGGACGGAAAGCCGGCGAAGATGCAGTCGCTCCCCTCGCAGGCCCTCGAGTTGACTCATGCTGCCGAAGCGACGCGCCTTTATGCGCCGTTGTTTTTCGACCTCCACCGTCGGCGGTTCGAACGCCCCGCGACTTGGCGGCGGCTTACTGTGGCCGCAGCGCTCGAAACGCAGCCCGACGACGTTGCCGTCGGGTACCGGGTTGCCATGGGCTCTCGACAGTGGCTTGTCTATCGCTCGTTGGCTGAAAAAGCCAACCGCACGCTGCTGGGGCACAATCTATCCACCGAGGCGCTGATTGCACAGTTCGACCGCAACGGCGAAGTCGAGCCGCTCATTGAAGTCGAATAACGGCGAGCCGAAAGGGAAACGGTAACGGTTCCCGAAAAATGTGCGACGAACGCCCACGGCCGTCAAAACTCAACTTCCAGGCCGTCCTCGCCAAGTTGGGTGGCGGGGAAGATCGCCCGCGCCGTGGCGAGGCCGATCGGGTCGTCGTCGGTCGAGAGCGGGTTGAGGTGGATCAGTACGAGTTGCTTCGCGCCCACCTGCCGCGCAAGCTCGGCGACCGGCGTCGTATGGGTATGGCCCGTCTTCCGGGCCCAGTCGGCCGTTGCATCGCCGAAGAAGCATTCGTGGACCAGCAGGTCGACGCCTTCGATGTGTCGAAGGTACGCGGCGTTGGAATCAGCCCACGTGTCCGTCACATAGGCCATGCTGTGGCCCGGCCAGTCCAGCCGGAACCCGACCGCGCCGCCGGGATGCTCCAAGGGGAAGCAGGTGAGTTGCCCACCGCCGGCCAGCGGCACCTTGTCGGATTGGTCCATCGGCACGGCTTCATAGGGCGGCCGTTTCGGAAAAAGGTGCTCTGAGAACAGGTGCTCCTCGACCGCACGGAGCTTCGCTTCCTCGGCATGCACGCGCACCGTCTGAAGTTTGCTCTGCGCCAGCGTGTTGAAAAGATACGTCAGCCCGACAATGTGATCGAGGTGGGCGTGGGTCAGGAAGATGTCGAGCGATTCGTGGGTCAGGTACTTCGGCACGCGGAATACGGCGGTGCCGGCGTCCAGCATCACGCCCACCTCGGGAAGGATTGCGCAGGAGGTGTGCCGGCGCTCGTTCGGATGGTAGCCGGCGGTGCCCAGCAGGATGAGTTTCATGGGATCGATATCCTGTACCAAGCTCTCGATGCCGCGCTGCGGCGCGGCATCGGGGGCACTTTGAAAAATGGCATCCGGCCTCGCCTAGAAGGGAGGGGTTATGCCGGGCAGCGGGAATGGATAGAAGCCGTCGTGGCCTGGCAGGCTTCGCGGCTTGGCGTCCCAGG
>SKZG01000194.1 GCA_007127495.1 Planctomycetales bacterium | reverse complement strand
TTCCATCTTCATGGCCTCGATCGTCACCAGCAGGTCGCCCGGTGCCACCTTCTGTCCGGTCTGAACCGCGATCGAGGCCACCGCACCGGGCATGGGGGCGCCGATCTGGGCGGGGTTGCCATCTTCGGCCTTGGGGCGGGCCTTGGTTTCGGCCTTGATGCGCCGGTTGGGCACGCGCACCGCCCGCGGCTGGCCGTTGAGTTCGAAGAACACCGTTCGGGTGCCGTCTTCATGCACGTCGCTTGTGGTGAGATAACTCACGATGAGCGCCTTGCCCGGCTCGACCTCGACCGTGACCTCCTCGTTGCTGTTCAAACCATAGAAGAAGGGGCGCGTGGGAATGGCGGAAGTGTCGCTGAACTTCTCACGATGCTGAGTGAAGTCGAGGAAAACCTGCGGATAGAGCAAGTAGGAGAGTACATCGCGGTCCGAAGGTTCACATCCTGTCTTCAGTGCCAGTTCTTGGCGGGTTTTGTCGAAGTCGGCCGGTTCGAGCTTTGCGCCCGGCCGATGGTCGAACCCCTTCGCGCCGGCCGAGTCGAGCACGATCTTGCGAACTTTCTTGGGCCAGCCCTCCGCCGGTCGCCCCAGCATGCCCTGCATCATGTCGACCACGCTCTTAGGGAAGCTCAGTTGGCGTTTGGGGTTCAGGACATCCTGGGGCGTCAGGTTATTGTGGACCATGAAAATGGCCATGTCGCCCACCACCTTGCTGGAAGGGGTCACCTTCACGATGTCGCCGAATAGCTGGTTGGCGGCAGCATAGGCAGCACACACATCCTCCCAGCGGTCGCGCAAGCCGAGGCTGGCGGCCTGCTGCCGGAGGTTGGTGAATTGCCCGCCGGGCATCTCGTGTTGGTACACTTCGCTACTGGGCGATTTGAGGTTTTCTTCAAAGGGATAGTAGGTCGCTCGTACGGCCGCCCAGTATTCGCTTAGCCGATTGAGACTGTCCAGCGACAGTCCGGTATCGCGTCGCGTATGCCTGAGCGCCGCCACGATCGAATTGAGGCAGGGCTGGCTGGTCATGCCGCTCATGGTTGACAGGGCCGCGTCGGCCACGTCGGCGCCGGCATCGGCCGCCCGGAGGATGCTGGCTGCATTGATGCCGCTGGTGTCGTGGGTATGGAAGTGGATGGGCACGCCCACTTCCTGGCGCAGAGCCTTCACCAGTTCATACGCCGCCGGCGGCTTGCACAACCCGGCCATGTCTTTGATGGCGATGATGTGCGCGCCGAGCGACTCCAGCTCCCGGGCCATCTCGAGGTAATAGTCGAGGTTGAACTTGCTCCGCTGCGGATCGAGCATGTCGCCGGTGTAGCAGATCGCCGCTTCACAGACGGACGAGGTCTCTTCCCGTACCGTTTTCATGGCGACCTTCATGTTGTCGACCCAGTTGAGCGAATCGAAGATGCGGAAAACGTCAATCCCCTCGGCGGCGCTCGTTCGGATGAATTCCCGCACCACGTTGTCGGGGTAATTGGTGTAGCCGACGGCGTTGCTCGCCCGCAACAGCATCTGAAAAGGAATGTTGGGAATCCTCTTGCGAAGCTGCGCCAGCCGCTCCCAGGGGCATTCCTGCAGGAAGCGCATTGCCGTATCGAACGTGGCCCCGCCCCACATCTCCAGGCTGAACAAATCGGGCAACAGATGGGCAACGCAATCCGCCACCCGGAGCATGTCGAACGAACGGAAGCGGGTGGCCAAGAGCGACTGGTGCGCATCGCGCATGGTCGTGTCGGTCAATAGCAACGGCTTCCGTTTCCGAACCCAGGCGGCAAACCCCTCGGGCCCGAGTTCGAGAAGCTTCTGCCGCAAGCCGGGAGGCGGCGGCAGCTTTCTGGGGTAGTCGGGAACAGCCGGGTCGGGCAGCGTCTTGGCCGGGTCGATCTTGTCCTTCAACTCCGCGCGGCCGTTGACAATGACATCGCCCAGGTAGCTCAAGATGCCGGTCGAACGCTCCTGAGTGGGCTGGAATGCAAAAAGTTCGGGAGTGGAGTCGATGAACGTCGTTGTGGCGGCGCCGGAAAGGAAGGTCGGATGCACGACCAGGTTTTCGAGGAACGGTATGTTGGTCTTGACGCCGCGGACGCGGAACTCGCGGAGGGCCCGATCCGTGCGGCGGACGGCCTTCTCCAACGTGTTGCCCCAAGTCGTGAGCTTGACCAGAAGGGAGTCGAAGTACGGCGTGATCACCGCCCCGCTGTAGGCCGTGCCGGCGTCCAGGCGAATCGCGAATCCACCCGGCGAACGGTACGAGGCCAGCCGGCCGTAGTCCGGAATGAAGTGGTTCTCCGGGTCTTCGGTCGTGATGCGGCACTGGAGCGCGTAGCCGTGGGCGCGCACGTCTTCCTGTAACGGCACGGCCACCGGTTCCTCGTGCATGTTCAGCCCCTGCGTAATGAGAATCTGGCTGCGCACGATGTCGATCTCGGTCACCATCTCCGTGACCGTGTGTTCCACCTGGACGCGCGGATTCACCTCGATGAAGAAGAACTCCTGCGTATCGAGGTTCACCAGGAACTCGACCGTGCCGGCGCACACGTAGCCGATCTCGCGGCCGAGCCGGACCGCCGCCTCGCAGATGGCTTTCCGCAGGTCGTACGGCAGATCGATGCTCGGCGCCACCTCGACGACCTTCTGGTGGCGGCGCTGCACCGAGCAGTCTCGTTCCCATAGGTGGACGAGATGGCCATGATGATCGCCGAGGATCTGCACCTCGATGTGCTTGGCGCGCTCGATGTAGCGTTCGATGAACACGTCGCTCTTCCCGAACGCCGCGCCCGCTTCGCGTTGCGCTTCGGCCAGCTTCTCTTCGAGTTCGCTGGGGTCGAGCACGACGCGCATGCCGCGGCCGCCCCCGCCGAAGCTGGCCTTCAGGATGATCGGATAACCGACCTTCTTCGCCTCTTCGCGCACCGCTTGCGGGTCGGACAGCGCCGTCGTCGAACCCGGGACCGTCGGTACACCCGCCCTGTCGGCGATCCGCTTCGCTGCGGTTTTATCGCCCAGCATGTCAAGATGCTCGGGCCGGGGACCGACAAAGGCGATGCCGTTCTCCTCGCAGGCGCGGGCAAAATCCGGGTTCTCGGACAGGAATCCGTAGCCGGGATGGATTGCGTCGACCTCATGCTGGACGGCGATTTCTATCAGGGCGGGGATGTTCAGGTAGGACTTGACCGGCTCTCCGCCTTGCTCGGGTCCGACGAGGTACGCTTCGGCGGCCTTCAAGCGATGCAACGAAAAGCGATCCTCATGACTGTACACGGCCACCGTACCAAGCCCGAGTTCACTAGCGGCTCGGAACACACGGATGGCGATCTCGCTCCGATTGGCGACAAGCAGTTTCTTCATTGGATGCCCATTTCTATGCAAAGCAGTTGACAACTATCCTCGCCGCGTGTCGTTATTGCGCTTTTGTAGGACGGACATTCTTGTCCGTCTTCGCTTTGACGGGCTAAAGCCCATCCTACGGAAAGCGCAGTTTTAGGCCGCGGCGAGTATACCATGGTAAGCGATTTCTCCTCTTTGGCAACCCCTCCGACAATGGCGGTATCGTACGGCTTTACCCACCGGCCTCCGCCGATTCGCCAGTCGCCGTCCGCTGAAGGAGTTCGAAATCGAGGCTATTCCGTTTCTAGG
>SKZG01000476.1 GCA_007127495.1 Planctomycetales bacterium | reverse complement strand
TGCCGCTCGGGGTCGAGCGGCTCGACCAGGCGCCGCTCGCGCAGCGCCGGCTCGGCCTCCTCGAGGGCAAGCGGCCGCCACGCGGTGTGCTGCCCGTCAATCGCCACGATCCACAGCATGTGCCGGTCGCCCAGGGCCTCGCGGTCGATCACGACCACACCGTCTTCGTCGGGCCGGAGGTTGGCTTTCACGACGGCGGGTCGGGCGAGGAAGTTCAGGTCCTGTGGGTCGGACCGCTCGCTGCGGCGGACCTCGGCCTCGGCGCGGCGCGCGGCGGCCCGCTCGCGCTCGCGGGCGACACGCTCATAGTCCTCGCCCGCAGCCGCGCGCTGCTCGCCGGTGTCGGTCTCACGAATCGCCCAGGGGTTCAGGAGCAAGCCCGGCCGTGCGAGCATGTTCCCCGGAAAACGGCGGGCGGTGCGGCGGTCGAGGATGTAGCGGTACTCGTCGCCGATGTCGCGGCCGGCCACGTACAGCGAGTCGGCCACGGGCAGGGTGGTGATCATGGCCGCCTCGCGCGCCGGCACGTGCAGGCTTTCCCAGGCGTGGAAGGCAGCGAGGTAGCGGCTCGCCAGCACGTGTACGCGCGTATCGGGCCCCGCGTGCCGTAGCGGGATGCGCACCTTGGTCTCCTCGACCACCGGGCGCAGCAGGGCCATGGGCCGCGGGTCGGTGCGCTCGAGGTACCGCAGTGCGCCCAACACGTGGCCGTCGCGCACGGCGCCCTCGGTCACGTGTACGCTAACGCGCCGGCCGTCGCGCTTCAGCAGCAGCAGGTAATCGCCCGGCTTCAGCCCGCGAACCACGACGCAGTCGGCCTGGATCTGCAATTGCTCAAAGCGGTCGGCCACGGGTTTGCCGTCGCGCAGTTCGAGCAGGCCCAGTTCCTCGCGGATCGGCTGGTCCGAGTCGCGCATCCAGGGCAGCAGGAGCGGTTCACCCGCCACACCGGTCAGCGTGGGCAGGTAGCTGTAGGCCGGTTCATGCAGGGTAAAGTCTCGCTGGAGGCCGTCGGCCATGCGGACGTTGATCCGCGCAATCTCGGCCAGGGGGCCCAAATGCACCCGGCCGCCTTCGTCGCTTTGCAGGTTCGCCGTAATGGGCCTTTTCACGTCGCGGTGCCAGAGGTGGACGTGGACCAGCTCGCGGGCGCGCATCTCGCCGTTGCGGCCGCGCACCTCGAGGATGTAATCGCCGGCGTCGCGGGTCAGGTGGGGCAGTGCCAGCTTTTCGGTGGTGGCCACCTCGTTGACGTTGAGGGTTTCCGCGGCGGCCAGTTCCACGTCGTCGCCGGTGCTGACGCTCGGCACGGTGGCCTCAAGCCGGACCGCCAACGCGCGCACGCGCGCCGGCACTTGGAACTGGTGGGTGGTCTCGCCCTCTTCGGCAAGTTCGAAGTCGGCGATCGCCTGGGACGTGGCCACTCCGTCCAGATCGGTGGCCGCGATGGTCAGGCGAACGTTTTCGAGCAGGCCGATCGGCTGGACCGCGCCGTTGAGTCGGAGCGTGGGCCGGACGATCAACTTGGCCTGCTGCGAGTCGTTGATCAGCTCGCGCTCGAGGTGGAAGCCCGCGTCGAAGCGGTACACCTCTCGCGCGTGGTCGAACGAGTCGAGCGTGGCGCGCCCGCCGTCGAGCATGATAAGCTTCTGGCGGCTCGGCCGGGTGGTGTAGGGCACCACGATCCGCCCGCGGTCGTCGGGCTCGTACTGGTGGCCGTCGACCAGCAGCTTCGCCTCGGGCCGGGGCTGGTTGGCCTGGTCGTAGATGCGGAACACGTGGCCCGCCGGCCCGTTCTCCATGGTATAGCGCAGGCGGCCCATGCGGACCACCGCGCGGCTGCTCAGCCCCCCGCCGATCAGTTCCACCACCCACACGCCGGGCTCGTCGATTTGCTCCAGCTCGAAAGTGCGCCGAATGCGGCGGATGGGCGGGTCGGTATAGGTGTACGTCAGTTCGTGGTTGGGCACCAGGCCGTCCAGCGCGATGGTCGTGTCGACCTCCTCGCCCTCCTCGCGATAGTAGTTCAACTCGTTGACGCGGTAGATGCGCACCAGCAACTGCTCGACGTTCTTCACGTCCACGTCCAGTGCGACGGTGTCGCCTGGGGCGAACGTGTCAGGGTTGATCGGCGCGAAGTCGATGTCCACTCGGTCGCGCAGCCGCTGCACGGCGGCCGGGCTGAGCAGCGAGTACAGCGCCTCGGGGGCGCCCACGCCGGCCATCAGCCGCGCCTCGGCGAACACCGTGTCCAGGTATGGTTGACGCAGGTAGTCGCGGAACTCCGCCCGCCGGTCCTCGCGGACGAAGAAGTGCGAAAGATACGCCCGCACCAGCGGCTCGTCGTTGCCCACCGGCGGCAGCAACGTCGCCTGGCGGTAGTCGGCCGAGGGGTCGGCGCGGTGCTCGGGGTGCCGCCGGCGCTGCTGCTCGATCCACTCCTCGTTCACGTACGGCGCGTGGCGGGGAATGCGGATGTATTGGCGGAAGCGGTCGAGGTCGTACACGCCCATCTTGCGGTCGAGCACCAGCCGGTGATGCAGGATGTTCAGCTTCACCGCGTTGTGCGCCGGAGCCAACCCGGCGGCAAACTCCCACAACCGTTCGAGATACGCGCGGCGCTCGGGAAGGTCGCGCTCCACGTCCACGTCGGGCCCCGGCCGAAGGCTGGAAAGCCACGTGGCGATGAACGTGGCGTCGTGGATCAGTTCGGGCTTCAACTCCTGCAATGCCTCGAGCTGCTCCAGTGTGAGCAGCTTGTGGACGTTGTGGTGACCAAACCCGCGCGAACGCTCGTAGTCGAGGTCGGCGGCGATCAGCGGCACGAGGTTCGGGTAATCGGGATGGTCGAGCCGGGAAAGCAGGTCGCGCCGCTCGGCGGCTGTCAAGTCGCGGGTGATGATCCAATCGTAGGCGGTCGGCTCGAACTGCTCGACATTCTGCCGTCCCGGCGAGCGGGCGACGGCCAGGAAGCGGTCGCGGGTGATGTGGTTCTGGTCGAGTGCGGTGGGACGGTCGGAAGCAACGCCGGACCGCTCGCGCTGGTGCGGGTAACTGAGGTTCAACCGCCGCCGCAGTCGCTCGAGCGCCTGGGCCGGGGCAGCGTCGTAGGAAAGCAGGATCTGGCGGTTCTCGAGCACCACCCGGCGGGCGTCGCCCCCGTGGCGCTCCTCCCAAATCTTCAACAGCTCGTCCACCTTGTCGAGTTGGCCAACGTTTTGGTAATGCAGGGCGCGATAATAGTAGTAGTCGGGCGTGCCCGGCACCAGGCTTTCCAGGACCTTCTCGCGGTCCGGCGCGAGGGAAAAGGTTTCCAAGTAGCCGATTTCCTCGCCCTGCCCACCGGCCGGGACGGAACAGATGAAACCGAGAGCCACGAGGCCCACAACGATGCGACGTGCAACAGACATGACGGCACTCCTTCGAGATCGAGTTGACTTATCCCTGCATGGGGGGGGTATTTTGCGCGAACGGCTGAAAAACCTACCTCGTAGGATATACTTGCCTGGCACTTCCGTTTCTAGATGCAGGCCGCTTTAGTGTAGTAGGCACACGCCGTGTGCCGTCCCCGAAACAAAGGCTGTCTGCACCTAGAAACGGAAGAGCCAGTTGCCTGCACCTAGAAACGGAAACGCCCAAAACTTGG
>SKZG01000404.1 GCA_007127495.1 Planctomycetales bacterium | reverse complement strand
GGTAGCGGTCCCGGAACGCCTCGACCTCGGCGAGGTAATCGCGGCGGAACCCGTCGGCGTCGATGGCCAGCCGGCGGTGGTCCTCCGGGTCCTCCAGCTCGACCATGCCGCCGAATGGGAAGCGGACTTCGGCCTCGTCGAGTATGTGAAACAGGATGACGTCGTGCCCGCCGTGCCGCAGCCGGTACAGCGACTCGAGCACGGCGTCGGGCTCGGCCAGCAGGTCGCTGAAGATCATGACCAGGCTGGTGTGCTTCAGCAGCGCCGCCACCTGGATCAGGCTGGCGGCAATGTCGGTTTCGCCCTCCGGTTTGAGCTTGGCCAATAGCGAAAGCATATCGCCCAGGTGCGAACGGCGCGAGCGGGGCGCGAGGCTGTTGCGCAATTTGCGGTCGAACGTGAGCAATCCCACCGGGTCCTGCTGGTGGATCATCAGGTACGCCAGCGCCGCGGCCAGGCAAATGGCGTAATCGAACTTCGTCAACTCCTGGCGGTAGGTGTAACCCATCGACCGGCTCAGGTCCATGACCAGGTAGCCGGTAATGTTCGTTTCGGCCTCGAACTTCTTGACGTAATACTTGTCGGTCTTCGCGTAGACGAGCCAGTCGATATCCTTCGGGTCGTCGCCGGGCGTGTACTTGCGGTGCTCGCTGAACTCGACCGAAAACCCATGGAACGGGCTGGCGTGCAAGCCCTGCAGGAAGCCCTTTACGATGAACTGCGCGCGCAGGTCGAGCCTCTTGATCTGATTGACGACTTCGGGTTTCAGGTAGCGTTCAGCGGTCATAGCGCCCGCTCATCCCCCTTTCTTTTCATATTTTGGAATCTCCGGCGTCGGCGTCTCTCGGATGAGCCGATCGACGATGTCTTCCGACGCGAGCCCCTCGGCTTGGGCTTGGAAGTTGGTGCTGATGCGGTGCCGGAGCACGGGCACGGCAATCTTTTGCACGTCGTCCAGGGCGACCGAGAACCGGCCGTCCATCGCCGCCAGAGCCTTCCCCCCGTGGATGAGGAACTGCCCGGCGCGCGGCCCGGCGCCCCAATCGACCAGTTCCTGCACGTACTTCGGGGCCGAGGGGTCCTTTGGCCGGCTGGCCCGAACCAGCCGCGTCGCGTACTGCACGATGTACTGGCTGACCGCCACCGAGCCGACTAGTTTCTGCAAGTTCACAATCGCCTTGCTCGAAAGGACGTGGCGTATCTCGACCGGCTCGTGCCGCGTGGTGACCGAAAGGATGCGCTCCTCTTCCTCGGCCGTGGGGTAATCGACCTTGATGTTGAACATGAAGCGGTCCAACTGGGCCTCGGGCAGGGGGTAGGTCCCCTCCTGCTCGATGGGGTTCTGTGTGGCGATGGTGAAAAACGGCTCGGGCAGGGGGTAGGTGGTCTGGCCCACGGTCACCTCGCGCTCCTGCATGGCTTGCAGCAGCGCGGCCTGGGTCTTCGGAGGGGTGCGGTTGATCTCGTCGGCCAGCAGGATGTTCGTGAAGATGGGCCCCTCGACGAACCGGAAGTCGCGCCGCCGGTGCTCGTCCTCCTCCAGGATGTTCGTCCCGGTGATGTCCGACGGCATCAGGTCGGGCGTGAACTGGATGCGTTTGAACTGCACGTCGAGTATCCGGGCAAGCGTGCTGACCATCAGGGTCTTGGCCAATCCGGGCACGCCGACCAGCAGGCAATGCCCCCGGGTGAAAATGGCCGCGAAAATCTGCTCGATCACGTCGGCCTGGCCCACGATGATCTTCTGCAATTCTTCCTGCATCAGCCGCCGGTGCTGGCTGAACTCTTGCAATACGTCGCCGAGACTACGGGGTTTTGTGGCCAAAAGCGAACTCCTCAACGCAAAACAACGGGGTGAAAAAACGCTCTCATTCCATTACCACCATTCTACGGCCGGCCCGTCAAACCGCCCAGTGCGCCGTGACCGCGACTTGCCGACATAACTGCTTAATTCTAAGATGTTTAGAGAGACCTGTTTTGTCCCGATTCCCCAAAGGGGCTTGTCATGCATCGGCTGTTGCTGGCCACCCTGACCTGTGCGTTATCGACCGTATCGGTTGCGCCGACTGTACGGGCCGATATTACGGCCGAGGAGGTCCGCAACGCCATCGAGCAAGGGGTGGCGTATTTGAAACGGGAGCAGCAGGCCGACGGCCGGTGGTCCGACTGGCCCGGCAAAGATGGGGGCGTAACGGCCCTCTGCGCCCTGGCCCTCCTCAGCGCGGGCGTTCCGCCGGACGACTCGAGCATCCAGCGGGCGCTCGGATGGCTGCGCGCCCGACGGTTGAGGGACACCTACACCGTCTCCCTGCAAACGATGGTCTTCTGCCTGGCCGAGCCGGAGAAGGACCGCCTCCGCATCGAGCAGAACGTGCGGTTTCTGGAAGCGGCCCAGGTGACCGCCGAGGCCTTTCGGGGCACGTGGGGTTACACCTCCGGCTCTTCGCGCGGCGACAATTCGAACGCCCAGTTCGCCCTGCTCGCCTTGCACGAGGCGGAACGCGTGGGTGTTGAAGTGAACCGTCGCACCTGGGCGCTGGCCAAGGCCCACTGGGAGGACACGCAAAACGAGGACGGTTCCTGGGGGTACACCCCGGGCGATCGGGGCTATGGAAGCATGACCGCCGCGGGAATCGGATCCCTGGTGATCGTCTCCGACAAGATCTTCGATGCCGACGCCACCGTCGAGGGCGACCGAATTCGCTGCTGCGGGCAGCGCGGCCGCGACGACTCGGCCGTCGAACGAGCCATCGACTGGATGGGCCGCAACTTCGGCGTAACCCAAAACCCAGGCAAGAACGTCTGGCGATATTACTACCTTTACGCCTTGGAGCGGGTGGGCCGGCTGACGGCGCGCCGCTTCTTCCACAATCCGCGCACCGGCGAAGTGTATGACTGGTATCGCGAGGGCGCCGCCAGCCTGCTGCGCGACCGCGGAGCGCTGCAGGACTTCTGGCGCGGCCGCGCCCCGGCCGAGAATGATCCGCACATCGCCACGAGTTTCGCACTACTGTTCCTCAGCAAGGGACGGTTGCCCATCCTCATGGCGAAGCTGAAACATTCGTCCGAGGGCGACTGGAACCGGCACCGCAGCGACGTGAACAACCTGACCCGGTACGTCGAGAGCCGCTGGCGCCGCGACCTCACCTGGCAGACCATCGACTTGGACGCGGCGTCGGTCGAGGACCTGCTCGAAGCGCCCGTGCTGTACTTCTGCGGCAGCACCTCGCCGCTGCCCGACGGGGAGCAGGCCCGAACGCAACTGGCCGAGAAGCTGCGCGACTACCTGGACCGCGGCGGGTTCCTCGTGGCGGAGGGCTACTGCGGTTCGGGCTTCGACGACGGGTTCCGGGAATTGATGGGGCGGGTGTTTCCCGAGCCGGAATACCGCCTGCGCCTGCTCGACCCGGGCCATCCGATCTGGTACGCCGAGGAGAAGGTGCAGGTTCCGAGGCGTTTGGAGGGCATCGACTTCGGCTGCCGTACCAGCGTCATCTTCGCCCCGCGCGACCCGCCGGAAGAGCCCCGGCCGTCGCTAAGCTGCCTTTGGGAGCTTTCCCGCCCCGGGCGGGGCACGCAGTATCCCAAGGCCGTCCAACAACAGATCGACGACGCGCTGGCCTTGGGCGTGAACATCCTGGCGTACGCCACCAACCGCGAGTT
>SKZG01000509.1 GCA_007127495.1 Planctomycetales bacterium | reverse complement strand
TTGATCGCCGACGAACGCAGTGCGCCGGTGTCGGGCATCCTCGTATTCACCGACGGCGGGCAGAACGCGGGTATCTCGCCGGACGCCGCCGTGCAGTTGGCGCGCGAGGCCCGAATTCCTATCTTTCCCGTCGGCCTCGGCTCCGACCGGCTTCCGACCAACGTGCGCGTGGCCGACCTTATGGCCCCCGAGCGGGCCTATCCCGGCGACCGCTACACGGTGACCGGCCTGGTGCAGGCCCAGGAGATGGCCGGGCAGGTGGTCTCCGTGCAGTTGCTCGCCCGCGACAGCGACTCGGACGCCGAACCCGGCACCGGCGCTTTGATCGAAACCCGCCAAGTCACTCTCGGCGACGCCAGCGAGGTCCTGCCGGTGCGGTTCGAAATCACGCCGGACCGGGTGGGGCGGCGCACCTTTGCGCTCCGTATCGAGGACATCCCCGGCGACCGCAATCCGGGCGACAACGTCCGCGAGGTCGAGGTCGAGGTGGTCGATCGCAAGACCCGAGTACTCCTGCTGGCCGGCGGTCCGACGCGCGAGTATCAATTCCTCCGCAACGTGCTCTACCGCGACCGTTCGGTCGAGTTGGACGTCCTCCTTCAAACGGCGCAACAGGGTATCTTGCAGGAGTCGGACCGAATTCTCGACGACTTCCCCATCACGCGCGAGGAGATGTACGAATACGACTGCATGGTGGCCTTCGACCCCGACTGGCTGGAGTTGAGCGGTTCGCAGGTCGAGTTGCTGGAACAATGGGTTGCGGAACAAGGCGGCGGGCTGATTATTGTTGGGGGCCCGGTACATACGGGGCGGACCGTGGACGGGTGGGTGCGGGACCGGGCCATGGCGCCCATCCGGGCCCTCTATCCGGTGGAGTTCCAGCGGCGGTTCTCGGGAATCGATGCGGCGGCGTACGGCTCGCGCGAGCCGTGGCCGCTGGAGTTCACCCGCGAGGGCATGGAAGCCGAGTTCCTGTGGCTTGGCGATACCGAGACGAGGAGTCGGGAAACCTGGCGGGAATTTCCGGGCGTCTACAGCTTTACGCCACTGCGGGGCGCCAAGGAGGGGGCGTCCGTGCTCGCGCGGTTCTCGGACCCCCAAGCCGCCGCAGGGGGCGAACAACCCGTCTACTTCGCTTGGCAGTTCTACGCCTCCGGCCGCGTGTTCTACGCCGGCAGCGGCGAGATGTGGCGGCTCCGCGCCCTCGACGAAAGGTATTTCGAAGAGTTCTACACCAAACTGATTCGCCATGTTTCCCGGGGCCGGTTGCTGCGCGGCTCGACGCGTGGCGTGCTCCTCGTGGGCCAGGACCGGCACCTGATCGGCGATACGGTTGAGGTTCAGGCATACCGCCTGACCAACGCCCAACTCGATCCGCTCGAAGCGCCCAGTGTCCCGCTCCAGGTCATCGCACCCCGCGGCCGCGTGCAAAACGTCGCGTTGCAGGCCGACCCGGCGCGGGTCGGCTCCTTCCTCGGCCAGTTCACCGTCTTGGAGGAAGGTGACTACCGGCTTGAATTGCCCATTCCCCAAACCAGCGATGAACGGTTGACGCGGCGGATTGCCGTGCGCATTCCCCAGTTGGAAAGAGAGAACCCCCAGCGCAATGACGCCCTGCTGGAACGTTTGGCCGCCGGCACGCGCGTCGACGACGATCAGCCGGCCGTGTACTACCGGGGCGTGGAGGAGCTTCTGGGGCCGCCGCCGGAAAAACCGCCGGTGACGGAGCTTCTCAGGGACCGCACGCGGACCAGCATCGTACCCGTTGCCCCCAGCAAGGACTGGCAGCGCTATTGGCTCACTTGGATGATGGCCGTCCTGTGCGGCTTGCTGTTCACCGAATGGCTCCTTCGCCGGCTGGTCCGACTTGCATAAGAGAGTACCATGACGACCGCTTCCGACACCGCCCGAATCAAACTGGCCCCGCAACTTCGCGGGGCCCTCGCCCGGCTTCGCGCGCAGATTCGGCGTTACGTGTGGATCGAGGGACTGGCAGCGGCCGTGGTATGGCTGGGGATCGCCTTCTGGGTCACACTGCTGTTGGACTGGTTCTTCGAACCGCCTGCTGCGGTCCGCCTGGTCGCCCTGGTCGTTGCCGGACTTGTGCTCCTGGCCGTTCTGGTGCGGAAGATCGCGTACCGGCTCATGGCCCCGCTTGCCGACGCGAACATGGCCACCGTCCTCGAGCGCAGGTTCCCGCATCTCGACGACACGCTGCTGACGGCCGTGGTCTTGGCCGACCGGCCGCCCGACCCCTCGCAATGCAATCCGGAAATGCTCGATCGGACGTGCCGCGAGGCGGCCGACCGCATGACCGGCGTGCCCTTGCACCAGGTGTTCAACCCGGCGCCGTTGCGTCGCCAGGTGGCATCGGCCTTAGCGCTTTTGGCCAGCGTCATCGCATTCGCCTCCTTGCAGCCGGCGGCGCTCGGCATTTGGGCGCGGCGCAGCCTGGCGCTGTCGTCGGAGTTGTGGCCGCGCTACACGCGGCTGGTCGTCGAGGGATTTGACGATGACGGGCGCCTGAAGGTGGCCCGCGGAAGCGAGTTCGACCTCGTGGCCAAGGCCGACACCGCGTGGCCGGTCGTGCCACAGGTGGTCGAGGTGCGTTATCGGTCCGAGGGCGGACGGCGGCAGCGCGAGTCGATGAGCCGGCAGGGCAACGCGGTTCCCGGCCACGATGCCTTTCAGGAATACGCCCACCGGTTCGAGAGCGTGCTCGCCTCGATCGACCTCGACGTCGTCGGAGGCGATGCCGCCGTGCAGGGGCTGCGTATCGAGGCGGTCGATAGCCCCACGATCAACGAAATGGACCTCACCGTGCGCCTGCCCGAATACACGGGCCGACCGGATCGGACCCTCCCGGTAAGCGGCGTCATGCAGGTGCCGCGCGGCTCGCGGCTGGTGGTGCGTGCCCGGTCGAACAAGCCGCTGGTCCGGGTGCAGATCGACCCCGTGCTGGACGACGCGCCGCCTCCACCAACGGTGCTTGACGCCGACGGCCTCGACGCTGATGCGCGGGGCTTCGAGATTGCCCTGCCACCCTTGATGGACGACACGACGCTCCAGTTCACGCTCTTCGACACCGACGGCATCCATAGCCGCGAGCCCGCGCAACTGCGCCTGGTAGCCATTGCGGACACGCCTCCGCAGTTGGCCGTGCGGCTGCGCGGCATCGGGTCGGCGATTACGCCGCAGGCACGTCTGCCCGTGACCGGCGAAATTCGCGACGACTACGGAGTGGCACGCACCTGGTTCGAATACGCGATCGACCACGGCGATGCCGAGACCCGCCCGATTCGCGAGCCGACCGCTTCCCCGACCTCTATGCTGCTGAATGACGAAGCGCTCGAGGTGGCCGACTTGGAGTTGACCGTGGGGCAGAAGCTTGCGCTGACGGTCAAGGCGGCCGACCATTACGATCTTTCCGGCGGCCCGAACGTCGGAAGCGGCGACCGATGGCAATTGGAGGTCGTCACCTCCGACCAACTGCGCACCATGCTCGAAGCCCGGGAACTGGTCCTGCGGCAGCGTTTCGAACAGATTATTCGGGAGGCCACCGAAACCCGCGACCTCCTCGCCCGCATGACATACCGCCGACGCGCCCCCGGCCCGGGCGGCGGACCGGCTCCGCACCATGCTGGAAGCCCGCGAACTCGTCCTGCGGCAGCGTTTCGA
>SKZG01000429.1 GCA_007127495.1 Planctomycetales bacterium | reverse complement strand
GATGGAGAGTACCTGGGGAACCGGGAGGCCGCTTTCCCCGACGACGTGGTCAATGGTCGTGGGCTCGCTGCCGATGGCGGCCAGCACCTGCTGCTCCACGTCGTTCAGTTGCAGCTCGGCTGGATGACGCAAGGGCGGCCCGTCGTCGCGCGGCGCCGCCTCCACGAGCGGGCCTAGCTGCTCCAGCACGTCGTCGGCCGTCTCGACCAGCGTTGCGCCGTCGCGCAGCAGGCGATGGCAGCCGCGCGACGTGCGGCTCTCCACACTGCCCGGCACGGCAAACACCTCGCGGCCCTGCTCCATGGCATGGCGGGCCGTAATCAGCGCGCCGCTACGGCCGGCCGCCTCGACCACAATCACCCCGAGCGATAGCCCGCTGATCAGCCGATTCCGCTGCGGGAACCCGCCGGCTAGCGGCTGAAACAGCGGCGGCGCTTCGCTGAGCACCGCGCCCTGCCGGGCCACCTCGGCGGCCAGCCCGACGTGTTCCGGGGGATACACGTTCAGCACACCGCCGGCCAACACAGCCAGGGTGCGTCCGCCGGCGGCCAAGGCGCCGCGATGGGCCGCGGCGTCGATCCCCCGCGCCAGCCCGCTGACCACCGTGAAGCCGGCGCGGGCAAGACTTGCTCCAAGCCGTTCCGCTTGGCGCAGTCCATACTGGGTGCCGTGCCGCGTGCCGACAATGCCGACGGCCAGCGCATCGGCCGGTTTCAGCGTCCCTCGCATGAAGAGCACGCCGGGTGGATCGTGGATTTCGCGGAGCATGCGCGGATAGGCGTCGGCGTTTTCCAAGAGGATGCCAACCTGGTGCTTGCGGCACCGCTGCAATTCGCCCTCGACGTCGATTTCGCGTTCCGCGGCCAGGATGCGCCCGACCAGGGTGGACCCCACGCCCTTCACCTCGCGCAGGTCGCTTGGTGCGGCCGCGAACACGGCCTGCGCGGAGCTGAACCGTTCGAGCAGGGCGTGGCGAATGCGCGGCCCAATGCCCACGACCAGCGCCAGGCGCACCGCGGCCCGGAACGCCTCGCCGTCCCTATCTGCAGACACCTCAAAGCCGTCGGCCATGGAATCTCACCGGTAAGTGGTCGGTTCGCGGCCGCAAATGTGCTTTCGCCATCCGTCCAAATGCTCCTTGCTAAGGCTGTTTTCGCGCACGATTTCCGTTTCCACCTCGCGGGCGGCGCCGGGCACGTTCACGCGCACCTTCAGCCGTCCGTCGGGTTTGTATTGGAATAGCACTTCCACGGGCGATTGCGGCGGCAAGTCGCGCGGAAGATCGCGCACCGTGCAACGGCCAATCTGGGAACATTCCTCAGCGGCAAGGCTTTCGCCTTCGACAATCTGCACCAAAATGGAACGTTGGTTGCGCTTGGACGTCTTGAATACGCGGCGGGCGGTAACCGGCAGCGGCGTGTTGCGGGGAACGAGTATGCCGTTTCGTTTCCTTCCGGTTTGTGGGTCCGTGCCCACAACGCCCAGGCTGTGGGAGTTCACGTTCTTGATGCGGAACCCGCCCCGCTTGCCGCGCTGCTGGGCCAGCACGAGGCCGGTCCTCAGCGCCGCGCCGTGCGCCACGGCTTCATCGGCGGCCACGGAGGCGTCCGGTTCCTTGCCGGAAAGCTCAGCGAGCATACGGCGGACCATCGGCATGCGTGTGGAACCGCCCACCAATAGCACGCGTTCCACGTCGTTCCATTCGAGGCCTGCTGCTTTCAGCGTTTGCACGGCGGTGAAGCGGGTGCGGTCGAGCAGGTCCTGAGTGGCCTCCTCGAACTGCCGCCGCGTCACTTCAACCCGCGAGGAATTGCCCTTATAGTCGCAAGCCACCGACGCCTTGCTCCGCGCCGAGAGGGTGCGCTTGGCGTCCTCACATTCGCGCCACAGCCGTCCGGCGGTGGTCGGGTCCTCTCGCGGGTCCACGTAATGCTCGCGGATGAATGTTTCCGCCACGAGGTCGACCAGTCGCTGGTCCCAGTCGTATCCGCCAAGCTGTACGTCGCCATCGGTGGCGAGCGCGATGAACTCGCTGCCGCGAATTTCCATGATGGTCACGTCGAACGTTCCGCCGCCCAAGTCGTACACGAGAATGCGCCGCGGCTCATCGGTGCTCCCCTCGGTGTTAAGAAATCCTTGCTGAAAGCCGAATGCCACGGCGGCCGCGGTGGGCTCGTTGATGATGTCGAGCACGTGGAAGCCGGCCATGTAGCCGGCGTCTTGAGTGGCCTTGCGGCGCACTTCATCGAAGTACGCCGGCACGGTAATGACCACCTTTTCGAACGATCCGACCTGCGCCTCGGTGTCGCGCCGCAGCTTGTTGAGAATCCAGGCTTCGATCACTTCGGGCGGGAATTGCTTGCCCTCGAACACCTTATGGAACACCCGATACCCTACGTCGCGTTTGGAACACTCCGCCACGCGCTCGGCTTCGGTGGCCATCGCCTTCATGGCTTCCTTGCCCACAATCACGTCGTCCCCCTCGAACAGCACCACACTTGGCGTCAGGCGGTCGCCTTCCGCATTGACCAGTGTGGCGGGGTGGCCGCGCTTGTCGAGGCGCGCCACAACCGAATACGTGGTTCCAAGGTCGATCCCGACAATGGGTTCTTGCGATCCTTTGGTCATCTTCATTCCATGGGTTGTTAGAACAGCGATATGCCCAGCCACTTCAGTACCAGGTAGCCGAGCACCAGGCCCGTGACGGCGGCCAGCGCGTGGCCAATCAGGTTAAAAAGCCAGGAGGGAGCCGGCGTGGGCGAGCCCGCCCCGGCCTGGCTATTGGGCGTATCCTTTGCAATGGGCCAATCGGCCCATGCCTCCGACCTCGCGTTCGGCTCGGCGGCCGGGCCGGAAGGCGCCGCCGGGCCGGGCGGCACTTCCTCGGCCGGGGCCGCCGGCGCCGCCACAGGCACTGACCCGGCGACGGCGGCCAATTCTTCCTCGATCACCGTGGCGAATAAATCGAAGCCGGCGGCGGCCTCGACCGGCTGCTTCCATCGGGCAACGCCCGAGCCGCTCAGGCCAGCCGCTCGCAGAAGCTCCAGATGCGCCCGCTGGTGCGTTCCCGGCACCAGGCCTTCGACGCGAAGCCGGCCGTTGCTCTCGTATTCGAAATGCACCTCAACGGGCCAGCCCTTGGTGAGCCCGGCCGGAAGATCGCGGATGACCGTGCGCCCAATCGCGGTGCATTCGCCCGGTATCGAGCTTTCGCCCTCCAGCACTTGCAACACGATCGACTGCTGGTTGTCGGCCTTCGTGGCGAAACGCTCTTTGGCCGTGGCCGGCAGCGGGCTGTTGCGCGGGATCAGAATGACATTGGTCTTGCGCAGCGTTTGCGGGTCGATCCCCTCGACCCCCAGGCTGTGCGCATTCACGTTGGTGACCTCGAAATCGGGCTTGCCGGCGTCCGGACGGCTCTTCGCCAGCCGATAGGCCGCGTACAGCGCCGCGCCGCGGGCGACTGCTTCATCGGGGTTGACCGTCCGATCGGGGTCCAAACCCGTCACGTCCTTGACCATGGCCGCCACCATGGGCATGCGCGTTGAACCGCCAACCAGCAGCACGCGATCGAGCGATGCCGGGTCGACCTTCGCCTCGACGAAAAGCTGCCGTGTGGTGTAACGCGTTCGTTCCAGCAAATCGGCGGTCATATCTTCAAATTGTTCGCGCGTCACCTGGG
>SKZG01000148.1 GCA_007127495.1 Planctomycetales bacterium | reverse complement strand
GGGGGAAGAAAGAGCGACAGTTATTTCTTTGCCGACCCTAACAGTCCCCCGCGCCGTGCAGCTCAAACGCGTCGGCCAAGTGGTCCAGCAGGTCGCGCGCGATCAGACTGACCTATCCGAGTTCCTCGGCTGCGAGGTCGCCGGCCAGTCCATGCAGGTAGGCGCTAAGCCGCGCGGCGTCGTAACCCTCCAAACCCTGGCACCAGAGTGCGGCGATCAGCCCTGTCAGCACGTCGCCGGTCCCTCCGGTTGCCATACCTGGGTTGCCCGTCGGGTTGATCGTCTGCCGCGTCCCGTCGGTAACAAGCGTACCGTGTCCCTTGAGTACGACCACGGCGTTGCACTGGGCGGCCAGTTCCGCGACGGCAGTTGCTCGCCCATCGGCGGGCAGTGTCCGGCCAATCAGGCGGGCAAACTCGCCGGGGTGCGGGGTCAATAGCCGAGGTCCGCCCGGCCGCGCGCGCACTTCCTCCTGGCCTTCCAGTGCGTTCAATCCGTCGGCGTCGAGCACCATGGGCCGGCGCACCTCGCGGTACAGTCGGGCCACGAGGCGGCGCAGCTCCTCGGATCGGCCGAGGCCGGGCCCCAGAGCCACCACGGAGGCGGCTTCGGTTTGTTCGACGATTGCGTCGGCCGCCGCCAGGCTCAGTCGGCCGGCCGGATCGTTCGGGAGCGGCACCGTCGTATAGCAGGGCTCGTAGCCGGCCACCGTATCGAGGCACACCTCGGGTACGCCGACGCGCACCAGGCCGGCGCCTCCTCGCAGGGCGGCCATTCCCGCCAGCGCCGGCGCGCCGGTCATCCCTCGCGATCCGCCCACCACCAGTACCGTGCCGAACGTTCCCTTGTGCGAGTCGGGCTCGCGCGGTGCGAGCCGGGTCAGGGATGGGATTTCCGATGAAGCCATTCTTGCGGTTCTCCTTGACTTCGCGCACGGCCCGCGTTCGGGTATGTGCGCTCTAGCGTGCAAACTTGCCCCGCGCGGCATTGCGAGCCAGGGCTGCGTTTCGGGCGATCAGGCCCGCCACGTAGCCGCCTTTGAATCCCGCGTCGATATTGACTACGGTCACGTTGGAAGCGCAACTGTTGAGCATTCCCAACAGGGCGGCCAGCCCGCCGAAGCTTGCCCCGTACCCCACACTGGTTGGCACGGCCACCACGGGGCAGTCCACCCACCCGCCCACCACACTGGGCAAGGCGCCTTCCATGCCGGCGACCACCACGACGGCATCCGCGCCGGCGAGCTGGTCCAGGTGGGCGTGGAGCCGGTGCGGCCCCGCCACGCCCACGTCGTGCACCATGCGAATCTCGGCGCCCGTCCACAGGAGGGTTTCGCGCGCTTCCTCGGCGACGGGCAAGTCGCTGGTGCCCGCACTAACCAAGGTTACCCGCCCGCCTTCCTCGCGGGGGCTCGGCCGGTTGGGCGGCAGGAGGCGAAACGTACGCGCCACCGGATTATACCGCCCGGCGGGAAAGGCCGCCGCAAGGCATTTTGCCTGATCGGAGGAAATGCGCGTGGCGAAGGCATCGATCCCGTGTTCCGCCGACTTCCGAAAGATGCGTTCGATGGCCTCGGCCGTCTTCCCTTGTCCGAAAACGACCTCCGGGAATCCACATCGGCGGCGACGGTCCAAATCGAGCTGGGTGTCGCCCGTATCGGTGATTCCTAGCGGCGCGATTTCACGCAGAAACGCGTCGGCCGACAGTTCGCCGGCCAGCAGCGCCCGGGCCAATTGGTGAAGTGCAGAGTCGTTCATACCATGCAGTATAACAGCCCGACCGGGTATCGGTAGCCATACGCCGACAGGCCCGCGCGTCGAGGGGTGCAGTAAAATCGGCACAATTCGCCATGCCTACCTTGTCGTACCGCCGATGGCATGCTCTAATGTCGGGCTCTTCCGTTTCTAAGTGCAGAAAGCCTTTGTTTCGGGGACGGCACACGGCGTGTGCCTACTACAATGGAGCGGCCGGCACTAGGAAACGGAAGCGCCTAATGTCGGCGTCAATACCCGATGGGAGCCAACCAATGAGCCGATTCGAAACCCGGCGCGACAAACTCCGCCGTACCGTGAAACGCCGCGGGGCCGAGGCACTGCTAGTTACCGATGTCGCCAACGTCACCTACCTGACCGGTTTCACCGGCGACTCCACCTACCTGCTGCTGCGCCGCGACGGGGAAACCCTCATTAGCGACGGGCGATATACCACCCAATTAGGCGAGGAATGTCCTGGGGTGGACCTGGAAATTCGCGCTTCGAACGTGAATATGTGCAATAGCACCTCCGGCGTGGTGCGCCGCGCGAAAGTGCGTAACCTGGCCATTGAGGCCGATTCGATGACGGTCGGCTTCCGCGAGCAACTTGCCGAGAAGCTTCCGGGCGTTGAGTTTATGAACACCTCCGGGTTGCTTGTCGAACAGCGTTCGTGCAAAGACCGCGACGAGATTCAGCGCATCCGCAAGGCAGTGCGGTGCGCCGAGAAGGCGTTTGCCACCGTGTGCGCCGCGCTCGCGCCGAGTAAGACGGAAAAGGATTTGGCCGATGAGCTGGACTCGGCCATGCGGCGGTTGGGTGCCCAGTGTGCGTCGTTCCCCCCTATCGTGGCTGCCGGCCCGCGGTCCGCATTACCCCACGCCTCGGCGACGAAGCAACCGATCGGAGAAAATGGCTTTCTCTTGATCGACTGGGGGGCTCGCGACGATTTGTATGTGAGTGACTTGACACGCCTGGTGATTCGCGGCAAGTTATCGGCGAAACTCCGGCGCGTTTATTCGGTGGTGCTCGAGGCGCAAACAAAAGCCATCGAGGCGATCCGTCCCGGAGTGGCCGTGAAGGATCTCGACGCCATCGCCCGCGGGGTCATCACCGATGCCGGATTCGGCCGGCGGTTCACCCACGGGCTTGGCCATGGAATCGGCCTGGAGGTGCATGAAAACCCCAGGCTGTCCGTGCTGTCCGATGCCGTCCTGCGACCCGGCATGGTGGTAACGGTCGAGCCGGGAATCTACCTTCCCGGGTGGGGTGGAGTCCGACTTGAGGACGATGTATTGGTAACTCGAAACGGCCATGAGGTGCTTAGCGGCGCGGCCAAACAACTGGACGAGGTGATGGTCGGCTAGCCTGGGGGCGGACGTTGCCATGGTCAAATGGCTCCGCTCTTTTGTGGCCCGATCGCGTTGAACTAACAGACTATGGGAGACTAGGCATGGCCGGTTCCTTGCCGAACCAAGACGTATTCGACGTGCGAAAGGTGCGCCGGCTTGTCGTGCTCATGAAGGAGCACGACCTGACGGAACTCGAGATCCAACAGGGCGAGACCCGCATCCAGCTTCGCCGGGGGACGGACCCGCAGGCGTTGGTGGGAGGCGTTGCCGCCCCGGTTCCCGAAGCCGTTGTACCGGCGGCGGAACCGGTCGCCGCGGCCGCGCCGCCCGACCTGGCCCCGCCCTCCGAAGCGAACGTCGTGCTGATCCGCAGCCCGATGGTCGGCACGTTCTACACAGCCCCAGACCCGGAATCGCCGCCGTACGTCAAAGTGGGCGACCATGTGGGCCCCGACACGACCGTATGCACCGTCGAGGCCATGAAGGTGTTCAACCAGATTCCCGCCGAAGTGACCGGCAAGATCGTGGCCGTCTTGATCGACAACGGCGAGACCGTCGAGTTCAACCAGCCCCTGTTCAAGGTCG
>SKZG01000528.1 GCA_007127495.1 Planctomycetales bacterium | reverse complement strand
GTTCAACCAGCTCGATCCAGTTGAGAACCTCGCCGGTGGCCACGCCGTTTTTCATTTGGGCGATGAGCTTCAGCGGGCTCTTCAGCTCGACGATTTCCGCATCGATCCCAAGCGTCGCCCGCGCGGCCGACACGGCGTTGATGCTCTGGTAGTCGGCCTTGTTGACGGCCACGAGGACCCGATTGGCGCGCACCCGCCGAAGGTAGATTTCGCCACGGAGGAATCGGTCGAGTTGGCTTCCTTCCACGTACAGGCTGTTGTCGGGCATCTCGTTCAGGTCCGAGGCGTTCACCACGTTTGGGTGCAGGATCAGCGTATCGCAGCAAGCGCCCAGCAATCTGGCGGCGGGGTTCCCGTCGCCACAATGCCCACCAATGGCGCAGCCGATTCCCGTTGGGATGATCATGACAACGTGCATCAAGCACCTCTTTCCTTGTCAGCGGATGTAAGGGAAGTGGCCCCATCTTTGCGGTGAATATCGCGTGATCTGACGAGCGGCCCGTGTCCGCCGCGACGACTGAAACATTCCCCCGAATGGCTGCCGACTTCTGAGTATATCACGCCGAATTCTCGGCCACAATGGATTTGTCCGTAAGCTACTAGGCGTGGTTTCGCGACGTCGAGTTGCCCGAAGGTCTGATCCAAGCGAGCGGGCGGATCGAAGGCGATGAAATCACCATCGCCGCCGACGTTTCGGCCCGGATCGTCGAGTTGACTGCCCGAGAGGGCGAACGCGTCGAGGCCGGCCAGGTGCTGGTGCGCCTGGACAATCGGGCGGTTCAGGCACAGGTGCATCAGGCGGAAAGGGCCGCCGATCCGTGACAAACGTCCCGTCAAGAATTGAATTCGCAACGATGCCCTCTGACCCACCCTTACATCGAACCAAGCTACCTGCTCAACGAAGCAGGCTGATAGACGCACCGGCCGAACGGATGGCTTCCCACTCCACTTCGGACCAACCGTTCGGGCTTCTCTCGGATGCCTTTCCCACAACCCAGCTTCCTCGGGCCCGAACTCACGCGCTGAACTCATGGACCGCCCGCACCATGGCCACGGCGTTTTCGACGGGCGTTTGCGGCAGGACGCCGTGCCCAAGATTGAAGATGTGGCCCGGCCTGCCGCCGGCCAGGTCGAGAATCTGCCGGACGCGCCGTTCGATTTCCGCAGGCGTGGTCAGCAGCACGGCCGGGTCGAGGTTGCCTTGGATCGCGCGGTCGTGGCCGACGGCCGCCCAGGCTTGGTCGAGCGGTACGCGCCAGTCGGCGCCGAGAACCCGGCCGCCCGCCTCGCGCAACCACGGCAACAGCGCCGGATTGCCTGTCCCGAAGTGGATCACCGGGGCGTGGGGTTCGACGGCTTCGATGACCGCGCGGGTGTGCGGCATGACCAACCTTCGGTAGTCGTCCACCCCGAGGCAGCCCACCCAACTATCGAACAGTTGCACGACCTGGGCGCCGGCCTCGACCTGTGCCACCAGGTACCGGGCTACTGAGCGGGCAAGCCGCGACATCAAGGCGTTCCACGCGCCCGCGTCGGTCATCATCAGCCGCTTCACGTGCAGGTAGTTGCGGCTGCCGCCCCCTTCAATCGCGTAGGCGGCCAGCGTGAACGGCGCCCCGGCAAACCCGATCAACGGCAACCGCGGGTCGAGGGCGGCGCGGGTCTGTCGCACGGCGTCGAACACGTAATGCAACGCATCGCAGGTTTGCAGCTCCCGGAGGCGGTCCACGTCGGCCGGTTCGCGAATCGGGTTGTGAAGCACCGGCCCGTCGCCTTGCGTGAACTCCAGCCCCAAGCCCATCGGTTCGAGAATCAGGAGCAAGTCGGAGAACAAGATGGCCGCATCGACGCCAAGCCGCTCGACGGCGGTCAGCATCACTTCGGCACAACGGGCAGGGGTTTTGCACAGCTCGATAAACGGCACGTGCCTCCGGACGGCGCGGTACTCGGCCATATACCGCCCCGCCTGCCGCATCAGCCACACCGGGGTGTGCTCGGCCGGCTCGCACCGTACTGCCTGCATAAAAGGGCCGTTGTGCCATGCTTCCGTCATCGGGCGTTTCCAAAGGGTGCGAAGTCGAGGTGAGGGACCATTTGGGGGCATTTTGCTAGCGGAGCGGCGCGAGCCGCCCGGTTTTCCGACTCCAATACCGGACGGCTTGCGCCGTGCCGCTACAAAGCAAGCGCCGTGCCGCTACAAAGCAAGCGCCGTGCCGCTACAAAGTAAGTGACATTAAAGTGTACGCCGTCCGGGGAAGTGTGGCAAGAGGGTGGCCTTTGGTTACTGCCGAACGGCCAATGTGCCGCTGGGGTCAAAGCTTGATTAGTGATTAGCGAAGTGCGTTCTCCAGCTTGGTGGCGCTTTCCGCCTGCTTTCCGCCTGCATCCTTGACACGCGAATCGCTTCGCACTACGCTGCACGCTGATGGAGAAGGCATGTGGCTGTCGCCATCATGCGGATCGCCCCTTCCCCCAACTCAGCGAATCGCAAGGTTGCCGCGAAGGTCGTCCGACCGCCGGCCGCCGGACTCACCTGTTTCCCCTGGAGACCTCGCAATGACCTCTGACACGCCTCGAATCCCGCGCGACCGATCCGACGCCGCATGCCGCGGCTGCGGCCGTTTGGACCGCCGCGATTTCCTCCGGCGCACCACGGCCGGGACCGGGCTCCTGGTGGCCGGCAGCGCCGCGGCAGCCGATTGGCTCGCCGACCCCCTGCCTACCCGCACGCTCGGACGCACCGGCGCAAAAGTGACGGTCCTCGGGCTCGGCACCGCGCCCATCGGCGAGGGGCCGGTCGACGTGGACGAGGCCGCGCGCATCTTCGGCGCCGTGCTCGACTGCGGCGTGAACCTGGTCGACACGGCCCGCATCTACGGCAACGCCGAAGATGCGCTCGGCCACCTGATTCCCGCGCGGCGGGAACGGCTGTTCCTCGCTACCAAGGTGTCGACCGACAGCGCCGAGGCCGCCGAGCGGTCGCTGGCCGAGTCGTTCCGGCTGATGAAGACCGACACCATGGACCTGGTGCACATCCACAGCGCCGGCAGCCGGAATATCGACCGCGTCCTGGACGACGACGGAGTGCTCAACTACCTCGTCCGCCAGAAGGATGCAGGCCGCATCCGTTTCATCGGCATCTCGGGCCATAACCGGCCGGCGAACTTCCTGCGCCTGCTCGAGACCGAACAGATCGACGTGGTCATGCCCGTGATCAACTACGCCGACCGGAACATCTACGCTTTTGAGGAGAAGGTGCTGCCCGAGTGCCGGCGGCAGAACGTGGGCGTCATCGCCATGAAGGTGTACGTGGGTATCAAGGGCGGGTTCCCCAACCACCGGCGCGGCCACGTGGGCTGCGTGACCGAGCCGGAGCGCCTGCCGCACGCCCTGGCGTATGCGCTTGACCTTGACGGGGTTGCGGCGGCGGTCATCGGGCCGTACACCATGGAGCAGGCACTGGCGAACGTCGAAATCGCCCGCCACTACAAACCGCTCACCGACCGCCAGCGCGACGAGTTGCTCGCCTACGGCCGCGAGCTGGCGCCCGAGTTGGGCCCGCGGTACGGACCGGTGGTTTGAGGTGTCAGCCGACCGGTGCAGGTCCAGGAAGTTGGGGGGTGGGTTCATGGTCGGCGCGGCGTCATTCGGCGTTTCCTGCCATCCGCTCCAGCAACTAGCAACCAGCAAACC
>SKZG01000383.1 GCA_007127495.1 Planctomycetales bacterium | reverse complement strand
CCCGCGGCGGTGGAGCGCATGATTGGCCACTACATACAAACCGCAAGCGCGCAAACGCCACCACCGCCCCCGCGGCGGTGGAGCGCATGATTGGCCACTACAGGCGCGCGTGGGTGAACCCGGCTGCTTGGGAGGCGGCTAGCCAAGGTTCGAGCCGCTTAATACGCAGCCGGAACCACCCACCCTACGTTACGCGTCGCTCCTTACGGTGGACGGCCGTACGGGATGCAGACGTGGCCGAGCGAGAGCCAGGCGGGCGCGGCGGCGTCTTGGGTTTGGTTGCCGAACCGCAGGGGCTTGCCGCCGGCCAGCGGGTTCATTACCTGCACGGCCAGCACGTACCTGCCGGATTTCATGCCGCGCAGGTCCAAGGTATCGGCCCACAATCGCGGCTCCTCGCCGGGCAGCAGATGAGTCACCTTGCCGGAGGCCGGGAACGTCTTCACCGGCGCGCCGTCGGCCAGTAGGCTCCATTGCACCTGCCAGTCGTAGTAGAAAGGGGCCACGCCGCGGTTCTCAATTTCCAGCTTCACCGCCAGCTTGCCGTCCTGCACCTCGCCGATGCTCACGCGCGGGCAATGGAATTCGTAGCCCATGCGCCGCACGTGCTCCATCGCCCGCCGCACCCGCTCCGGCGGCTGCTTCCTCGCGAACATGCCGCTGTCCAACAACCAGGTAACGTGCGTCGCCTCGACGCAATCGCGGAAGTTCTGGATTCGCTCGACGCCCGGATCGTCATCGAATACTCTGCCCCATGCCTCGGGGCGGATTTCGCCGCCGATGGGATGCCTCTTCCACTTGGCCACGGCGTCGGGCCCGGCCGCTTTCAGCGCGGTCATGTAGAACCACTCGTCGCCCGGCCTGCCGGTGTGCAAGGTGGCCCAGGCGAACGAGTCGTCATGGTAGCCGAACCTGCGGCCGCTATTGGCCGCGTACTGGGGATCGTTCTCGCCGGCCGGATATCGGAGCAGCACGTGCGTGGTCCGGAACGCCGCCTCGTAGGCGGTCATCACTTCCTCTTGCACCGTCTTGCCGGCAAACAGCTCCGGCCTGGGGTAGGTGTGCCATTCACCCCAGGCTCCAAGCAACCCGGCCGTAATGAAACCGATGCGCGGGTCGCCATCGTACCTCTCGCCGAGGGCGGCGAGGAATCGCTTCAGCGACCGTCGGAGGTTCTCGTTCTGGTAGTCGGGCGATTCCACCGGAAGAACCCGCACGGGAGGACGGGGCTTTGGGTACATGTACTTGTGGACCCTCAGCCCGTCTTTGAGCAGAAACTCGGGGATGGCACCCTGCCTGCCGGGAAACTCCAGGTAGACGCGGAACACGGCCTGATGCCCCCGACCGGCCACGTCGTTGAGCACTCGCTCCAACGGCCGCCAGTCGAACTCGTCGTAGCCTTTCACCAGGGCCGAGTACGGCAGGTAGGTGAACTCCATGCTGTGCGGGAATCGGTCGCGCACGTCGCGCCGGTAAGGCACCAGCCCTTTCAGCGGGTTGTCGACCGGTGCGGGCGCGTACTGAAGCGGCTGCCAGGAATCGCCTCGAGCCGGCGGCAGGACGGCGGCAAGCAGAACGGCACAGCACAGTGCCGGGCAGCAGCGAATCATTCGGTTCTTTGCTCCAGCAGATACTCTTTCATCTTGCGGATGTTGTCACCGCCTCGTGTGGCCTTTACGGCCGCTCGGTAGACCGCCGGGTCCTCGTTCAGACGGTCGATGATGTTGAGCACGCGCAGCGTGGCGTACGATCCTTCTTCCAGGAGTGCGATCAGGCACGCCCTCGCCACTTCCCGTTCCCGGCCGGCGTCGATCAGGCCCCAGGCGGCTAGGGCGCGGACCTTGTGCGACGGGTCGTCCAGCCGCGATTTCAGTGCCTCGACGGCGTGTCCGCTCAGGTCGTCCAGCATCAGCATCCCGACGGCGCCCCAGTAGCGCATGCCGGGGTCCGTGCTTTCGAGCAATTCGATCAGGCGGCCGGTGTTCTTCGGATTGGCTTCGAGCGCGCGGTCGGCCGCATCGAGGTAGCCCGGCAGGTCGTACAGGTCCGGGTCGCGTACCATCTCGTAGATGGTTGTGCCGTGCTCGGCGGCGCGCCGGGCCATCATCTCCTCGGGCAGCAGGCCGGCGTCGTAGGTGGCCAACTGCCAGTTGCGCAGCTCGGCCCGCATCGCTTCGAGGTCCTCTCGATGCTCCGGGCGGCCGGCGAGGTTGATGACGTTGTCGGGGTCGCGCTCGGTGTCGTAAAGCTCCTCGACATGGGACCGTGGCCGGAAGAAGCGGCCGGTGACCTCGTCGGTGCCGCCCGCCCGGTGGTGCGCTTCCCATGCCTGGGTGGCCGCCATGCGCCACAGGTACTCGAGTCGCTGGCCGGCGGGCACGTAGGGCATGTAGTTCTTGATGTACAGGAACCGCCTGCCGCGTACGGCGCGCACCTGGTCGTACCGTTCATCCATGCGGCCGCGGAAGGCGAAATGCGTGTCGCGCTCGAACTCGGCATTCGGCCCCAGGAAGATGCGCCCCTGCATGTGGCCGGGCACCTCGGCGCCGGCGATGCTCAGCCAGGTCTTGGGCATATCGACGAAGCTGACCATCCGGTCCACCGGCGTGCCCGGCTGCTCAGCGGGCCACAGGTGGCGGAACTTTTCCGGGATGCGGACGATGAAGGGGCTGTGCGTGCCGCTGTCGGTTAGAAATCGCTTGCTGGCCGGCATCACCCCGCCGTGATCGGTCGTGAAGATGACGATGGTGCTCTCGGCCAGCCCGTCCGCCTCCAACCGGGCGAGCATCTCGCCGACGCGGGCGTCCATCCGTTCGACGGCGTCAGCGTAGTGGGCATAGTTCTTGCGGATTCCGGGCACGTCGGGGTGGTAGGCCCGCAGCCGTTGCGACGCGGGGTCGTGGCGGGTATTGTCGACGGAGCCGAAGGCCTGGCTCTCGTGGCTGGCCCCGAAGTGGGCAACATAGAAGAAGGGCTGGTTCTCGCGCAGGCTCTGCCAAGGGTTTTTCTCCCCGCCGTCCCAGCAGTCGCGGTCTGCGCGGCCGCCGATGTTGTAGTCGGTCTTGCCCGGATTCGTACAGTAGTATCCCGCCGCGCGGAGCAGATCGGGATAGTAGGGAATCTTCTCATGCGGGATGTGGTAGCGGCTTCGCATGGGGTGGGTGCCCATGGAAACTGCCAGCACGCCGGTAATCCACGTGCTGCGCGAGGGGGCGCAAACCGGGGCGTGGGCAAATGCCCGCGTGTAGCGAAAGCCCTCGCCGGCCAGCCGGTCGATGTTCGGCGTGGTGGCCGCCGGGTTCCCGTAGCACCCGATCCAGTTGACGTTGGCGTCCTCGGCGTCGAGCCACAGGATGTTCGGCTGCGGCGGGGGCGGTGCGGCCAGCCCGCTGTCCACTGCTCCGAATCCCAGCCAGGCCGCGGCCAGTGCGGCGTAGCCTATCCATTTCAGAATGGTCATGGTGAGTTCCCCTGTGCTTGAACGGATTGGTTGCTCGCGGTTCGAAGAAGCACTTCTTGGTGGGCCCGGCCCGCCCGACGCCGCCCAGGCGGGCACCGATCGGCGGCGTACGGGCTGTGCCCGCGGTGAGAGCCCGGCTTCCAACCGCCACGACGTTAGTGTAACGCACGGGGATACGCGGGTCAATTACGTGGGCTGCACTCGCCGCCGAGCGCCGGCCGTGGTTTGCTGGTTGCTAGTTG
>SKZG01000030.1 GCA_007127495.1 Planctomycetales bacterium | reverse complement strand
TGTTGCCAAGTGCGGCAGCCAATCCGGAAGCATCCTTCCAATAAGAAGCGAAGCGGTTATTCGGCGTCCGGGAAACACCGACACTGAAACGACTGGGAGCGCCAGTGCCATCGCGTTTTGATTGGTTCTCGATCATGCGGACGATCTGGCCGGATGGCTTGACTTCCGGGATCTCGAATGTGCCGGCCGGCGCGGCCACGTACCAGACGTCGCCGAACACGATGCCGGTGGCTACCCGTTCGTGGACCAGTTCGCCATCAATGGTAAACCCGACTTTCAGCGTGTATGGCTTGGGGCCGGCCTTCATTGGCGGCAACGTCACCTTCCACTCCGCCATGTCGGATGTCACGTCGATGGTCTTCTTGATATCTCCAAACTCGAAATGGACTTTGCAGTCGCCTTCCTCCGGTCCGGATTGCCATTCTCCGAAGTTCCGCGTCGAGCCCCAAATGGTGACCGGCTTGTCGGCCTGCAACACGGCATCGTCGCGGAACTGTACGCTCAACAGCGGCATCTTGCGGTATTCGTCAATCCGATCCATCGCACCGCTACTGGCGTCTTTCTTGGCACTCTCCGTGCCCGCTATTTTCAATTCCCCGTCCGGCCAGGTTGTGGTGGTGACCATCTCGTTGTCGTACACAATGAACGGGGTCATCGGCAGCAGCGCCTTGTTGTAGAGACAGGGCTGGAAGCCGATGCCGCCCGAACCGTAGGATACGCCGCGCGGCTTCTTGACCGCGGCGGACTGAACGACGACCTTGTCGCCATCAATCTTGAAGGTGGCGGGATGCCAGACCCGATCCTCACCGGCCAGCCAGAACAGTTTCACCTGCTCCTCGCCGTTCTCGATGATCTTGGGATCGGCGAAACCGGTGGCCCCCGGCGCCCTCGACCGGTTGAATGCGGTATCGGCAACGACAAGGCCGCCCTCGACGCAATCGAACGCAACGATGACCTTGTTGCCCTTGACCTCGTACGACTTGAACATGGGCCCTTCGGCAGCCACCTTCTTGCCATACTGGTTCTTCAGCGCATGCAACGCCAGGCGCCGGCCGGGAACCGCCTTGTTACTGTAATGGATGCCCCCGCCGATATCGATCTGGCTGGCCATTCCGGCGCCTGGAATATCCCGGGCCATCCAGGTGCCCAGCCGCATCTCGGCGGTGCTGTCGATGCCAGGCTTGTCCGTCTGGTCCGGGCAGTAGAACTGGTGAAAATAGACCGGCAGGTCCGGCTTGCCCCAGACGATGCGCCAACCGCGAATCATGCTGTGCAGGTTGTTGTAGTACGTCAACCCGCCGCCGCGGTTAGCCCACCCCTGGTTCCAGATGGCGCCGCGGATCGCGTAGGGAACGACCGGATTCAGCCGGCCGTTGAACAGCCAGCTCGCATCGCGGTTGCCCCTCATATTGCCCGGAACCCGGGCGCCGATCATTCTGGGTTCTTCCCCCTTTTTGATGAGCGCCTCGTTCTGGGCAATCTGGTCTTCCAGCGACTTGTAGAATGCGCCCCAAGCCTCCTTGTGCTCCGGAGTGGTCGGGTCGGTCTGGAGGCACTTCTGGTGGATCGCCTTGCTGTACTCGTCCTCGGCCGTCGCCCACCCTTCCCGCGGCACCCAGGCTTCAATGGTCGTTGAACTGAACGAGCAGTTGAGAATGCCGATCGGCACGTTCAGCTCTTGGTAGAGGTTATGGGCGAAGGCGAAAGCAATGGCACTGTAGCTGCCGTAACCGCCGTCCTGCCACGCGCCGGTCGCCTTCTCGATCGGGTGCAACTGGGCGGCGACACTCATCACCTGGAACTCGCGGATTGGGTTGACTCTTTCTTCCCCAACCGGCTCGACGTTGAGCCGGTTGCAGGTGCTCTTTGCGCATGTCCATTGCATGTTCGACTGGCCGGAGGCCATCCACACCTCACCGACGAGAATGTTCTCGATTACAGCCTTCTTGCCCGTGCTCTCGGTGACGACCATCTCAGCCGGATCAAAACTCGCCTTGAGCGGATCAAGCCAGGCCGTCCATTTGCCGTCCTCGCCGGCGGCAACGGTTTTCTTCTGGCCGCCGAACTCGACGGCGACCTGCGTGCCCGGTTTGCTCCAGCCCCAGACCGGGACCTTCATGTCGCGCTGCAACACCATGTTGTCGCGGAAGGGCGCTCCCAGTTCGATTGCCGGTGGACGCGGCGAATCGGCTCCTGTCGCGATCTCGCCGGCAAGAGGAGAATGCGGCAACAAGAGCAGGGCGGCCACCGGGATGATGCGAAGAAAGCTTCGAGTCATGGCTTGTCCTTTCAGCGAAGTGATGTGAACTATGGCGACAGCGTGCTGCGCCAAGGGTCCTGACATTGCGCTGTGCGGGATGTCACTTCACGGGCGTGAGCTTGAATTCCTTGACGGCCACTCCGTACTGCGGCGGATCGCTGCGCCAGAGCCGCAGGGTGTTCTCGCCCTCCTCGAGGGTGAGTGTGACGGGCTTGGACTCCTGCCACTGCCCGAGGGTGAAGGGCAATTCGATGATGGTCGTAGCGTCAGTGTCATTCACAGCCACGTTCAGTCGCTGATCGTACTGGTTCGTGACCACCTGCGCCGTCAATACGTACTTGCCCGAGCGCGGCGCGGCAATCGTGTATTCGAACCGGGACTGGTCCCCCTGGTCCGGGCCCGTCGGATCCACGGTCGCTCCCCTGGCATAATAATTCCGATCATAGACGTCCGATACCCGCTCGGCGACATTGCCGTAGACGTCGTAGAGCCCCCACGGATTGGGTTTCTTCTGGCCCACCGGATGCGTTCTGCCGTCCGAGTTGCCCTGGAACCAGGCATACTCCCCGAGCTTTGCGGGATCGTCGCCGAAGAACCACTTCGTATCGGTACCCGCGCGGGCGGCAAACTCCCACTCGGCCTCGGTCGGGAGCCGCACGTCGCGGCCCGTCTTTTCGGCGGCCTTCTGGGCGAATTCGTGCGCGTCGGTCACGGAAACGTTATCGACGGGCGCGTTCGGGTCCTTCGACGACCTGCTGGGATTGGATCCCATGACGGCCTGGAACTGCGCCTGCGTCACCGGGTACTTGCCAAGGTAGTAGCCGCGCGTGATCGTGACCTCGCGCTTCGGCACCTCCACGCACTCGAACCGGCCGTCCGTCTCGCGCTCACCGCCCATGATGAACTTGCCGGGCGCGATGTAGACCATTTCCATCGTCACGCCGCCGCCGAGGTCGAGTGTCAGTTCGCGCGGCGTTCTGCGGCCGACAGGGGACATGGCGGCCCGCAAGCCCCAGTCTGGGTATCGGCCGTAACCGCCACTGAGAAGACGCCTGCCGGAGTTACAGTCATCGGGGCCGAACTTGAAGCCGCCGCCGCGTAGAATCGTCAGTCCTCTCGGGAAAAACCGTGGCAGGAACACTTGCAGCCCCTCGCCGAAACTCCGCATGACGACCACGTCCCGCGTGTTGCCGGACGGCTTGCTATAGGCGGCCGCCGGTACCGATATGCTGCCATCCCGTTCGTAAACGATCTTCCGATCCTCCGCCGTGACCGGCGAGGACGCCACTTGCTGCGCCACGGTCGGTTCGTTGGCTTCGCCGAGTTCCTCGCCCAGCGGCGGGAGCGTCACCGCCTTGGATTCCTGGATCACCCGCGCTTGCGTGCGATTGGCCGCTTCCGTCCAGAAGGCATGATCGCCGGCGTTGTTGTGCCGCATGACCTC
>SKZG01000199.1 GCA_007127495.1 Planctomycetales bacterium | reverse complement strand
CGAGCAGGCCCTTGCCGACGTGCTCGACCGGCAGTAAGCCGTCGTAACACAATAACCTGCCGAATTGCGTGGGATAGGCTTCTAGCCTGTCGGCGGAAAAGACAGGCGGTAAGCCGTCGTAACACGATAACCTGCCGAATTGCGTGGGATAGGCTTCTAGCCTGTCGGCGGAAAAGACAGGCTGGAAGCCGTCGTAACACAATAACCTGCCGAATTGCGTGGGATAGGCTTCCAGCCTGTGGGCGGAAAAGACAGGCTGGAAGCCTATCCCACGCTTGCAGTTCCCGGTAGTTTATTGTTTTACACCGCCTAACCGGCTTCCCATGTCGGCCTCCGCACCATCGGGGGGCCCCCTGCGTTCCGGCGGCGCCGTCGGATAGAATAGCGGCGAAGTGACACCTGACGTGGGAGGACATGGGGGAAATGAAACCGTTTAAGAACGTCGCGATTGTTGGAGTCGGGCTCATCGGGGGGTCTATCGGCTTGGCGCTGAGGCAGCGCAAGCTGGCCGAGGCGGTTATCGGCATCGGCCGACGCCAAGGAAGCCTCCGCATCGCACGGCGGGCAGGCGCGGTCACCAACACCACCATCGACATCGCCCGCGGCGTGGCCGAGGCGGAACTGGTCGTGCTCTGTTCACCCGTCCAGCTCATCGTCGAGCACGCGCGCATTGCCGCGCAGCACGCGCCCGAGGGGACCCTCATCACCGACGCCGGCAGCACCAAGCAGGCGATTGTCGAAGCGCTCGACACGGGCCTGCCGCGCGGGTGCCGATTCCTGGGCGGGCATCCGCTGGCCGGCAGCGAGAAGGCCGGCCCCAGCTACGCGCAGGCCGATCTGTTCGAAGGGCGCGTCGCCGTTTTGACCCCGACCCTGAACACGCACGCCCAAGACTACGACGTGCTCGAATCGCTCTGGCAGGCGCTCGGTGCCGTGGTGGTGAAGATGCCGGCCGATGAGCACGACCGGACCTTGGCGATGATCAGCCATCTGCCGCATGCGGCCGCCTCGATGTTGGCGGCCACCATGCCGGAAGCCTACCTGCGCCTCGGCGCCACCGGCCTGCGCGACACCACGCGGCTTGCGGCCGGATCGCCTGCCCTGTGGGGACAAATCATGGCGCAAAACCGCGAGAACATCCTTGGCGCGCTGGAGCAGTTCGGCCGCAAGCTGGCCCAGTTCCACACCGCCCTGCGCGACGAGAACTACGATACCGTCGAACAACTCCTCACCGAAGGCAAGAAGAAACGCGATGCTCTGGGAAATTGACATCTACCCTGCCCACGGGCAACCCGATCTGCTGGCACAGCAGGTGGCCGGGGAGGCGCCCGACGCCGGAATGCCCTCTGCGATGCGCATTTGCGCCGCGCGGGGATATTTGATTCAAGGCGCGCTCGACCGCGAGCAGGTCGAACGTATTGCCGCCGAACTGCTGGCCGACCCGGTTGTCGAACGCACGGTGGTGGCCCCGGTTGGCGATCCGGCCTTGATGGCCCCGCCGGAGCCCGGCATGGAACCGGTCCACGTGCTGCCGAAGCCGGGCGTGATGGACCCGGTCGCACAGAGCGCGCTGGGCGCGATCGCCGATTTCAACCTGCCGGCCGACGCCGTCCGCACGCTGAAGAAATACTGGATTGCCGGCGTACCCGACGCCCTGCGCCAGCAACTCCACTGGAAGCTGCTGGCCAACGACGCGGTCGAGCAAGTCGTGGCCGGGCCGCTGCCCTTCGATCGGCTCGAATTCGGCTCGCCGTACCGGTTCGAGCGGGTGACCGTGCCACTGGCCGAAATGGACGCCGCCGCCCTCGAGCGGCTCAGCCGCGAAGGGCAGTTGTTCCTGTCGCTGACGGAAATGCAGACCATCCAGAACCACTTCCGGGAGCAGGGCCGCGACCCGACCGACGTGGAACTGGAAACCCTCGCCCAAACCTGGAGCGAGCATTGCAGCCATAAGACCCTGGCCGGCCGCATTCGCTACCGCGACGCCGAGGGCGAACGAACCTTCGAGAACATGCTCCGCGAGACGATCTTTGCCGCCACGGGCCAAATCCGGAGTCGCCTGGCCGGCGACGACTGGTGCGTGAGCGTGTTTGCCGACAACGCCGGTGTGGTGCGATTCGACGACGAGTACAACGTCGTCTTCAAGGTGGAGACGCACAACCACCCCTCGGCCTTGGAGCCCTACGGCGGCGCGAATACCGGCATTGGCGGTGTGATTCGCGACCCGATGGGCACCGGCATGGGCGCGAAGCCGATTTGCAATACCGACGTGTTCTGCTTCGCGCCGCCCGATACACCGCCGGAATCGCTGCCGCCCGGCGTGCTGCATCCGCGGCGCGTCATGCGCGGCGTGGTGGCCGGCGTGCGCGATTACGGCAACCGCATGGGCATTCCCACCATCAACGGCGCCCTCTATTTCGACCCCCGCTACCTCGGCAATCCCCTGGTGTACTGCGGCAACGTGGGCATCATTCCTCGCGAAAAATCGTTCAAGAACCCGCAGCCAAACGACTTGATCGTGGCGGTGGGCGGGCGCACCGGCCGCGACGGCATCCACGGCGCGACGTTCAGCTCCGCGGAACTGACCAGCGCCAGCGAAGAACTTTCCGGAGGCGCCGTGCAAATTGGCAACGCCATTACCGAGAAAATGGTGCTCGACGTCATCCTCGAAGCCCGCGACCGCGGCCTGTACACCGCCATTACCGATTGCGGGGCGGGCGGGTTTTCCAGCGCCGTGGGCGAGATGGGCGAGAAGATCGGCGCCGAGGTCGACCTGGAACGGGTGCCCCTGAAGTACGAGGGAATCAGCTACACGGAAATGTGGATTTCCGAAGCCCAGGAACGCATGGTCCTTGCCGTGCCCGAAGCCAACTGGCCGGCGCTGAAAGACCTGTGCGACGCCGAGGACGTGGAGGCGACCGTCATCGGGCGTTACGTACCCACCGGCCGGCTCCGGCTGAAATACCAGGGGCACGAGGTGGCCGACCTCGCGATGCAGTTCCTCCACGACGGACGTCCGCCGGTGGTGCGCGAGGCCGTGTACGCGCCGCCGACCCCCGTTCCACTGGCCGAGCCGGAACGCGATGCGCCCGACTACACCGACGACCTGCTGCGCATCCTCGGCGAGCTGAACGTGTGCAGCAAGCATTGGGTCATTCGGCAATACGACCACGAGGTGCAAGGCGGCAGTGCGGTGAAGCCGCTGGTGGGCGCCGCCAACGATGGGCCGAGCGACGCGGCGGTGGTCCGGCCGCGGCTCGACTCGCGGCGCGGGCTGGTGATCGGCTGTGGCATGAACCCGCGCTACGGCGACCTCGACACGTATTGGATGGCTGCCTCGGCCATCGACGAGGCGGTGCGCAACTGCGTGGCCGTGGGGGCCGACCCGCGACGAATCGCCATCCTCGACAACTTCTGCTGGGGCAATACCGACCGGCCCGAAACCCTGGGGTCGCTCGTGCGCGCGGCCCTGGCCTGCCACGACACCGCCGTGGCGCTGGGCACGCCGTTTATCAGCGGCAAAGACAGCCTGAACAACGAGTTTCGCCCCGACGGCCAAGACCCCATCAGCATTCCGCCCTCCCTGTTGATCAGCGCCATGGGCCAGGTGGCTGACGTGAGCCGCTGCGTGACGATGGACCTGAAGTGTCCGGGCAATTACGTGTACCTGCTCGGACTGACGCGCGACGAGCTGGGCGGCTCGCACTT
>SKZG01000294.1 GCA_007127495.1 Planctomycetales bacterium | reverse complement strand
GGCAGCTCACCTATGCGGAGCAACGTCTCGAACTGGTTGTCGACTTGGGCCGATGGTGGATGGCCAAGACCGGCCTGCCGCTGCCGCTGGGCGCGAACGCGCTGCGCAAGGACCTGGGCCCGGAAGTCATCGCCGACGTCCACCGACTGTTGCTCGAGAGCATCCGCTACGGGCTCGAGCACCGCGCCGAGGCACTCGACTATGCCCAGCGCTTCGGCCGCGGCCTCGACCGTGCGATGGCCGACCGGTTCGTCGACATGTACGTCAACCAGTGGACGCTCGACTTCGGCGACCGGGGGCGGCAAGCCGTCCGGGAACTCCTCGCCCAAGGCCATGCCGCAGGGGTCATTCCCCACCTGGTCGAGCCGGAGTTTGTTGCAGGGTCACAGCCTCACAAGATGGGGCAGAGAACGGGAAGGAATCTGGACAACATCTAGTCGCTCCTCTCGGAAATCGAGGGGGAGGAGCACCGATGATCCTGGTGGATGCCAACGTCCTCTTGTATTGCGATAAGACGGCATAATATCCACATAAACCGTCATCGCGGGCGGAGCAGGCGGTCCAGACCGCGGTCGAGCTGGTCGCGGATGACGTTCTGCGCAGCTTCTTCCAAAATCCGGCGGTTCCATCGGTCGAGTTCGGCTCGGTCCAGCCGCGGGGCGGTGAGGGTGCCGCGTATCGGAATTTGCAACTCCTGGCCTGCAAACGCCGTGCGCAGCAGGTCGGTGGTTAGCCACTTGGGCGGGATGGGCATCGAGGCGACCAGCGACATGCTCTGGTCCACCCCAACGGAACCCCGCGTGCGAATGGTGACGTCCGGGAAGATCATCTCGAGGTCTTCGTGGTGGACGCGCCCCTCGACCATGCGGAACGGCACGACCGACTCGCGCCGCAGCCGGGCCGGAGCTTCGCGTTGCAGCAGGACGGCCAACTCGCGGATGAGCGGGCCGGGGCCGACCTCCACGGAATGGACGGTCAGCCGCCCTGCCAGGTCGCTCTCGCCAGGATGGTCGATCGGTATGCGGCACCGGTCCAACTCGATCGAGAACGCGCCCTGCGCCGTCGTCACACCGGCCAGGACCGGCGCGATGAACTTTAGTGCCGAAGCGCACATGGCCGGGGTGATTTGCACCTGAGTTGCCAGCGGGCCGGGTTCGAGCGTCAGGACCGTGGGTCCGGGCGCCACGTGGACCTTCGGCGCGAGGTGAACCCGGCCCTGGCTGACCGCAACGTCCAGCGGATCGGCAGCCAAGACGCCGTCGGCCAGGCGCATGGTCAACTCGCCGGGGCCGACCGCGAACCCGTAAATCTCTCCCTGCTGCCAGGCGAGGGCGCCCGTGCCTCGGGCGCGTTGCAGGTCGAGCGGGCCGGCGAAGGAGAGCGGGCTGGCGTGCCGGCCGACCAGTTCCACGCCGCCACCCACATAAGGCCGCAGCAAAGCGGAGAGCTGCTGCATATCGTATTGGAGGCGGCCGGTGAGCTGGACGGTGGCCTCGTCGCTTGCCATGTCGGCGCCGCCCTGCCCGTCGAGCGCCACGGTTTCCGAATGGATCGTCAGCCCGTCGAGGACGACCGCCCGCACTGCGGCATCGTACGAGCCCCGGCCGGACAACTTCACGCGCGGGTCATGGAACGGCTGGCCCTCGGAGCCGGCGATACGCAGGTTTTCGATTTCCGCCTCCACGACACCGTGCGTCCGGCCGCCGGAGTGTTCGAAGCGGGTCGTGCCGGTCAATCGGCCGTCGATGGTCCATGCGGGCCGATTCGCCGGGTCGATGAACCATTGCTGGAGGCCGCGGAGGTGTCCCTGGCAGGCCACCGTGCCGGTCAGTTCCCACGCCCGGCCGGCGCCGGCCGTGACGGTCAGATCGTCGGCTGCGGCGGCGAGGCTCGTCGTGCGAAGCGCGGCCTGTTCAAGCTTCAAACGGCCCGCCTCGTGGTCCCACGTGCCGGCCACGTCGATTTGTGCCTGCGGTTCAATCATCCGGACGCCCGGCAGCGTCAGGTCGAGCGCGTCGATGCGCAGGCTGGTCTCGGCGAGATGGACCATGCGTCGCGACGCGGTGAGCTGACCGGCAGTTTCGTAACGACCGGCGATGGGCATGTTGCCCACATCGCCCACCATCGCGATCCGGGGCGGCCAATGGGCCAGCTCGCCCTGCATGTGGAACGCGACGGGCCACGTGCCGCCCTCGCGCAGGTCGGGCACCGGCCGGAGCAGCCGGGCCTCGATCCGATCAGACGCCGCGGCCACGTTCAACTTGGCCGCCTCCACCCGCGTGTCCATCCCAAAATCGGTCCGCCCGGCGGCCGAGGCCAATACAATCACTTCGTCCTCGTGCCAGGGAGGCCGGCCGGGCAGGGCCACGCGGAGCCGGTTCACGTGAAGCTCGACCTCGGTTTCGAAGGCCCCCGCCGGAACGTGCTTCCAGGTGAAGTGCGACCACCCCTCGCCGGCGAGGGTTAGCGAGCCGAGGTCGGCGAATTGTCCGAGCTGGCGGGCCAGTTGGTCGAGGTTGAAGGTCGCATCGGCGGTAAACTGCCGCGCCGTGCCCGCCGCGTGCAGCTTGAGGAAGTCGGATTGGCAGCGCAGCTCGCCTGCCAAGGGACCGTCGTGGGTCGCGTGCATGGCAAAGACGATCAGAACCGGTTGCTCCCAGGCGATTTCCCGCCCGCCATCGAGCGCCTTCAATGCGCTGGACGTGAGCTGCCCCTGCCACGCCATGCCGTCGTCGCCTCGCTCGCTATGCAGGGCGAACTGCACCGACCCGGAAGTGACTTCCATTTCCGGGCGCAACTGGAGCGTGCCCGGCAGCATGGCCGCGAGCCTCGCCAAATCGACGGAGCCTTCGAGTTCGAAAACCTGCGCCGCGAGCATGCCCGGCATGGCACGGAGCGATTCCTCGCTCACGTCGACCGTGCCGGCCAGCGTCAGGTTGCCCAATTCGCACTGGAGCGTGGAGGAGCGGACGACCAGCTTCCCGTCTTGGGTAACCGCTTCGCCCTCGAGGGCGAGATGCGCCAGGTCGATCCGATCGTTCCCGAGGGCCGGGGCGGCGAGTTGGAAATCGTGCGTCGCGGCCTTCAAGCTCAGCCGATGCTGTGCCGAGGCGCCGCTGCCGACCACGGCTTCCACCTCAGCGGAAAGCAGGCCGCCGAGACGCAGGCCGGGGGAAAATCGGCTCAGCACCGGTTCGAGCAGCGCCAGTGGCACGGCCTCGGAATGGAATTGCAGCGCGATGTCGGAAGCCGCCGGCCCGACCTCGGTGGACACGTCGGGCGGCGAGGCCAATTCCGCAAGGGGCGTTTGTTCCGATGTAACCGCGGGCGATTCGGAAAGCGGCAGGCTCAACGCGAAATCGAACCGGCCCGGATGCTGCGGGTCGGCCACCATGCCCGCCGCCGTCAGCTCCAACAGCCCGCCGCCGCCCGGAACTCGCACCGTGAGCGTGAACGGCTCGATGTTCCAGGAGCGCCGCCGGTCGAGGTCGGTCACGCTCACGCTGCCGTCGACGATTTCGAGTGTCACGTCGAATCGGGCCGCGGGCTCGTCACTCGGTTCGAGGTATTCAGCCAAGACCTGTTCGATGTTGCTTGCGCCGCCCTGCAATGCCACGGCCAGCTTGGGCCCGACCAGTCGAAAGACGCCCAATTCGCTGCGGCTGACCAGGAGCCCAAGCAGAGTTCGGGAGCTTTCCGCCTTCGGCACCTC
>SKZG01000287.1 GCA_007127495.1 Planctomycetales bacterium | reverse complement strand
CGCCGCCGTCCGGTTCATGGATGGCAAGCCCCCCAAGCCCTGGTGGAAGTACACGCCAGAAAGAAAGCGGGTCATGGCAGTCCGTGGTGGGATAAATCCAGGGTGAACGTGGGACTCGAACTACGCAGGGCGGGTCTTTACCTGGGGAAAAAGCGGCAGCGCTCTTTTCCAGGTCGCTGATGATGACCAGATACCAAATCATCCCCACACCCATGGGGAACAATCTGCATCTCGCCGTCTACGATGTAGCGTTGGGCGGTGGAGTCGCCGGAAGCCAAGTAGGGTTTGTCGTCTTCGAACCCAGCGAGCCCTTGCTCGTCCAAGATGTGCTTGCATACCGTCTCCAGCAGGGTACGTGCTGCCGTAATTGCACCCTCCGGATCAGTGGCCCGGCGTTCCAAGGCTTTCTCCCAAGCCGCTGCTACATGGGGGGCATCAATCTTGGCAAGAACAGCCGCAACAGGCTCGTCCCCAGGTGTGGAGGCTTGTTGTTCCAGGAATGTCAAGACAGGATCGAACTGCTCACCGAGGCACTGTCTTCGTCCTGCGTAGCGTTCTGCCTTTTCTTGGATGAACGGCCAGAACTCGCCAAGCGTGCGACAGGTATGGACGAAGCGAGGCAGCTTGTCCTTTCGACTCGGACACCACCCAATAATCGGCGACTATCGTCGAATATCCTCCAGGGAGACAATACGATGCACGCTCAATTCTTCGTCGGCTGGGGAACGCTGTCGCTCATCAATGCCGGATTGGCGCAGGCCAAGGGGCGCAGCGGGCTGCTGTGGTGGCTTCTGTCGGTTCTCATCGGCCCCATCGCCACGTCCCTCATTGTCGTGCTGCCAAAAACCAAGCTCGGGTAGCACGGTTATCACACGTGCCGCATGGCGATAGCAAAAATCGACAATACCACCTGGGTAAATTGGCACAAATAAGCCGATGGCGTTCCGAAAAGCGGACGCAGGTTCCGTTCGTGCCGATACATGAGGAAACAGCACCTGGGAGCAGGCACCATGGAAGAACCCACATCGGTTTACGACGCTGTCATCTCGGTCATCCGGGAGATGGGGATCGAAGATACCTCGCTGGTCCGCACGATCCTGATTCGCGACAACTGCTACGCGGGCCGGAAGTATTACTACACCGGCGGGTTTGCCCTCTGCATGGCCGGCAGCGGCGCGATTGAGTTCTACAGCGACGACGGGGAGTTGCTCAAAACGGTTCCGGCACCGAAAGAGACGGGGCTGGCGGCATAAGGATTCTTTGGTGGGGGTGACGCCAATTGCCCTTCGCAGGCACAATGTCTGCGGAGGGCTTTTCTTTTGGCCAACGCGCACTTCCTGGGAGCATCGTGCGCAGGTCGAATGAAATGGCTGCGTTGACGGATACAGCAATAGGGAGATGTTCGCCTCCGCCCCGATCGGGCACAATCCTCTACAGCAGACACACGATCCGAGTCCATTTGGTTGTATCCGTTGTCGCCGTGTTCGCGATGACTATAATGGGAACCGTGCCGGCAACGGTTGGACGCACGAAGACCCCCGAAGCCGGAACACCAATGCGACGGTAAGCTTCTTACCGCCGCTCACCTTACACGGCTCTGGAGGGATTGAGATGGCTGAGAAGAAAGGGTTCGACAAGTTCCTGATGGTGACCGCGCCGCTTCTCGACGGCGTGGAGATACACGAGTACCTGGGCCCTGTCGTGGCCAGAGACGTGCGAGCCGTCAATATCGTCCGCGACTTCTTCACCGGCTTCCGGGATATTTTTGGCGGACGATCAGCCTCCTACCAAGAGGTGATTGACGACATGTACCGGGAGGTGCTCGGCGAGTTGCGGCAACGGGCCGAGACGATGGGCGCCACCGCCGTGATTGCACTTCGGCTGGACTTCGAGAGCATCGGCAGCAAAGGCAAATCGCTGCTGATGGCCACGGCACAGGGCACGGCGGTACGAGTGTGACCATGGAGTTGCTTCGTTGTGACCGAGGCCAAGGGGTGTCATGAATACCACCGTGCTGATTGGCAAATGCAGTCTTCTGGCAATTTTGGCGCTTTCGCCGATCGCGACCGCCGCGCTGTCGGAGGTGGAGGAATTGTGCCGAGAACCACGTTTGGCCACGGCCAACCCCCTCGACTGCGCCTTCGTCTTGATCGGCGGGGAGGACTCCGAGTCGTCGATGTTCGAGATCCGCACAAAACAATCTTCCGACCACGTCAAGGTGCATATTGAGAAGAACGCAAGCTGGAGCCCGGCACCAGGATCCGAGTGTTCGACGCGCAAGGCAGGCCCGCCAAAGGGCTGCCTGGCGAGGGCGGCTACTTCGAGATCGCTTTGCCCGCGGCCCTTTTCGAGGGCCGGTCGACGAGCTTGACACTCCAGTGGATCGACTTCTATCGGCGGTAAGCGATGAACTTAGCCTGGGCGACCGACATCCACCTGAACTGGACGAGATCGACCGGCGGCAGTTCCTGAAGCCGACCAGAAGTGTACAATAGCCGGCTTGGAAGCAACTCTCCCTTGCATTCGAGGACATCCAGAACCATGGGCAAAATCCTGATCCTTTACCACTCGGCCACCGGCAATACCGCAAAGATGGCCACGCTCGTCGTTGAGGGCGCCGAAAGCATCGCAGGCATGGAAGTGCGGGTGCGCGACGTGGAGGCGGCCACGGCCGAAGACGTTCACTGGTGCGACGGGCTGGCGGTCGGCAGTCCGACGAACATGGGCATCCTGTCCTGGAAGATGAAACGCTTCTGGGACGACGTGATGGCGCCCCACTGGATGAAGGTCGACGGCAAGATCGCCTGCGCTTTCTCCTCGTCCGGCGGCTGGGGCGGCGGGAACGAACTGGCCTGCCAGTCGATCCTGACGGTCTTGATGAACTTCGGCTTCCTCGTGTTTGGCGTGACCGACTACGCGGCGAAGCTGATGACGCTGCATTACGGGGCGGTCGCAGCCCGCGAGCCCCGTTCCGACGACGTCCAGGACGCCTGCCGAACCCTCGGCCGGCGGTTGGCCGAGTGGGTGGCGGTGTACGTGGATGGTCGCGGTGAAGAACACCCGCTTTGCAAGACAAGGATGGGGGCTGAATGAGTGGGCTGATGGTCGGGTGAGCCACGGCGGGGTAGGTTTGCCCAATCCTCCTTTGATTCGCCCGATCTCGCTTCAGGAAAGCGATTCTTGGCCCCATTCCCGGGTGACTGGAAAAAACATTCGGAGGGTTAGTCGGGATCTGGGAGACCGCGCTGGTAGGATGCGATGATGCGGCTTGTGCCGCCTACGGCAAGGGGCCTTGCTATCCCATGCAACGATTGGTAAGGTTGCGGTATCGGGCATGAATCTATCCCTCTGCGGGAGGAGGCAAAGCGTATGTTGCGAACCGAAGGGTACGTGTGCGTGAAGGAGGCGGCGGCGCTACTGGGCGTGGCGCCGAATACGGTTCGGGCGTGGGGCGCGGCGGGGAGGATCCCCGAGTGCCGCCACCCCGTGAACCGCTACCGCATGTACAAGCGAGCCGACCTGGAGCAGGTGAACCGGCAGGTCGAGCAGTCGTTCGCGCTGCCTGCGGCTGCGCGCAAGCGGAAGCCGCGATGAGACCACGCGGCGGAAACCGGACACCCAAAGCGGCAGGGCCGATGGATGAGTAGCGTCCGATACTGGCACACGATTTCCGAATCGAGTTTCCCTTGGGAGAGGGAAGCCCTCGAATTCGT
>SKZG01000431.1 GCA_007127495.1 Planctomycetales bacterium | reverse complement strand
TTGCGTTAAGACGGAGGCAACCGTTCACGGGAGCCGCCACAATTCATGCGGCGCATCGATCGGCCGTGGGCCCCCGCAGCGGCGACCACTGCCTGGCCGCCGACCCGTGAACGGATCCCTACGGAGAATTATGGTATGCACGTGGATCGGTTGGGGCCGTACCGGATTGTTCGCCGCCTGGGCCGAGGCGGGATGGGAACGGTCTTTCATGGCGTCAATACCGAGACGGGCGAGGAAGCGGCCGTCAAGCTCCTGGCTACGGCACTAGCCCACGACGAAGGATTTCGCGACCGTTTTGCCTCCGAAATCGAAACCCTCAAGAAATTGCACCATCCGAACATCGTGCGGCTGTTCGGGTTCGGCCGTCAGGATGACCTGCTCTACTATGCCATGGAACTGATCGGTGGTAGCAGCCTGGAGGAGGAACTTCGGCGCGGACGGCGGTTCCACTGGCGCGAAGTGAGCCAGGTGGGCATCCAAACCGCCCGGGCTCTCCGTCATGCGCACGACCGGGGGATCATCCATCGCGATTTGAAACCCGCCAATTTGCTGTTGGCTTTCGATGGCACGCTCAAACTTTCCGACTTCGGCATTGCACGATTGTTCGGCAATACGCAGTTGACGGCGCCGGGGAACGTGGTGGGGACGGTCGAGTATATGGCTCCGGAACAGGCGGAGGGGCGCCCCGTCGGGCCGAAGGCCGACCTGTACAGCCTGGGCGCTGTCATGTACGTCCTGCTGACCGGCAGGCCGGTCTTCCGCACGGAATCGCTCTTCGACGCAATCAACAAGCACCGGACGGAACGGCCGGAACCCGTTTCCCGCTACGCGGCCGACGTGCCCGAGGCCATGGATGCGATTGTGATGCAGCTTCTCGAAAAGTCAGCAGACGCGCGCGTGGCAAATGCGACCCTGCTGGTGCGGCAGCTTGAGGCGTTGGAACACGCCCTCTCGGTGGCAGGCCAAACGTCGGTGCGGCCCTCCCACGAAGGAGAAGGCGAAGCACCTTCGCCGAACGACGCCGAGGGTGTGGCGACCACGCTGTTCACGGTCATGCGGCCGGGCGCACCGAAGCCTGTCGCGGAGAACTCCGCCTCGGAAGTCCGGCAACCGGCAGTCGACGCTCTGCCCGAAACCCGTACAACCGACGCGTTCCAAAGCGTTCCGGCCGACAAGCCGGACGGCCCAAGCGATGCGGCCGCCGAGTTTGTCGAGGTCGATGAGGACGAACTCGACCCGCTTCGGTCCGAGGAACAGCGCCCGGCGCTCGTCTCGGTTCAAACCTGGATTCTGATCGCCCTGCTGGTGATGGTGGGCGCGGGCGTCTGGTACATGCTCCAGCCACCCACCGCCGACGCGCTGTACAACCGCATCGCCCCCCGAGTCGAGAACGAATCGATCGAATCGTTACTTGCCGCACAGGATGACATCGACGCGTTTCTTGCACGTTTTCCAGGGGATCCACGAGCCCCCAGGTTGCGAGAGCACCTTCGCGAAATCGAACTGCACCGGCTTCAGCGCCGATTCGACCTCCGATTGCGGGGCCTCGCCGAAAGCGGAAATCTTCTGCCCATCGAACAGGCGTACATCGAGGCCATGCACGATGTGCGCGCCCGACCCGAACGCACCGCCGCACGGCTCGAGGCCCTTTTGGCGCTGTATAGTCAAGAGGAGGCGTCGGGCCGTGCTGGCCTGTGCCTGGAACTGGCGCGCCGCCGGCTCGACGAGATTCGGCGACAACTTGCCGAAGATGCCCGGCAGCACCTTCGATTCCTGGAGGAACGCCTCCAGGCGGCGGCCCGGATGCGCGACGCGCAGCCCGGCGAGGCTCGAAAGATTTATGAAGCGATTATCGAACTGTACCGCGAGAAGCCCTGGGCGGCCGATGCGGTGCGGGAGGCTCACAACGGTTTGAAACAATTGGAGTGGAACGACCAATGAACAGCCCTTCCTTCGGCAGCTTTCCGACGGTCCGGCTCCGCCGACTGCGACAGCACCCCGGCGTGCGGCGGCTTGTTTCGGAAGTGCGGCTGGATCCGTCCAGGTTGATCCTGCCGCTGTTTGTCCGCCCCGGGCGCCAGGTGCGCCGCGAAATTGCCGCGATGCCGGGAAACCACCAGTTCTCGCCCGATTTGCTCGCGCACCAGGTGGAAGAGGCCGCGGCCCTCGGGCTGGGCGGGGTGATCCTCTTCGGCATCCCCGCCGAGAAAGACGCACGGGGAACAGAGGCGCTGAGCGAGACGGGCATCGTGGCCGAAGCCCTCCGCGCGGTGCGTTCGGCAGCCGGCGAGATGCCCCTACTGACGGACCTTTGCTGTTGCGAGTACACCGACCACGGGCATTGCGGGCCGCTGAGCGCCCGGTCGGGCAGGACCGACGTCGATAACGACGCGACCCTTGCCTTACTGGGCGAGCAGGCCGTCGTCCATGCCCGCAACGGCGCCGACGTGATCGCGCCCAGCGGCATGATGGACGGCATGGTGGGCGCGGTGCGCTCCGCCCTGGACGCGGCCGGCTTCGACCACGTGCCCATCCTCAGTTATGCCGCCAAATACGCCAGCTCCTTCTATGGGCCGTTCCGTGAGGCCGCCGAAAGCTCGCCCCACTCGGGCAACCGCCGCGGCTACCAAATGGACCCCGCCGCCGCAGCCGAACAAGCGATTCGCGAGGTGCAACTCGACCTGGCCGAGGGGGCCGACATGATCATGGTGAAGCCGGCCCTGGCCTATCTCGATATCATCCGACTGGTGCGAGATCGCTTCCCCGGCGTACCGATTGCCGCGTACAGCGTTTCCGGCGAATTCAGCATGGTGAAAGCCGCCGCCGAGCGGGGGTGGCTCGATGAACGCGACGCGGCACTCGAGACGCTTACCGCCATCGCGAGGGCGGGCGCGGGAATGATTCTCACCTACTGGGCGAAACAAGCAGCGCAATGGCTGGCCTGAAAACCTCAGGCGACTGGTTACGCATTTTCGTGGCCACTGGGGCAGTACCAGAAACAGCGACCGCAGGCCACGCAGGCGCCCCGGTCGGGTTGGTAGTCGACGCGGCGGCGTCGAATGCTGTGACCGATGAGTTGGCCGCCAATCACAAGCCCTACCCAAGCGCCGAACAGGCCGCCACCGAAACGCATGCGGGCCAGGATCGCGCGCGCCTCGGCATATAACTCGGATGGTGGGCGGCCCGTGTTCCGAAACGCATCGGTCATGTCGACGGTGCCTTCTACTGTGCCGGCTTCCTCCTCGTGCAGGCGTTCCGCCAGCCGAACGGTGAAGTGCAGGCGCGAAAGCGGGGCGTCCAGCCCGCGGCCCATCCACCACCCGGCGGCCACCAACACAGGGGCGAGCAACATCAATCCGGCAAGTCGATATCGGCTGCGCCGCCTCTCATCCGGCCCGGGCGCCACCGTCGGCTCGCGGATGGCGCCGTACGGGCACGCATCGGCGCACAGATGGCACTGGACGCACTCTTCCTGAGGAATGCGAACGTGCCACCGCGAAAGCCTCGAACACCACCGCAACAGGACGCCGTACGGGCACAGATATCGGCAGTACGGCCGGCCCACGAACAGCCCGATGGCCAGGAAGCATGCCCCTACAATCAGCATGTTGATGCTGCCGCTGAGCCGAAAGAAGGCGACGAACGGGTCGTAGCGGCAGATGATGAACCCCGCACCCGTGGCAGCCAGCAGCACGGCCAGACCCAGGTACGTATAGG
>SKZG01000472.1 GCA_007127495.1 Planctomycetales bacterium | reverse complement strand
TAGCTGGCGTAGTCGGGCGGCAACCATGCCGACCACGAGCGATTCACAACCTCGACCCTTGGCTCGGGCCAAGGCGCGCGGAGCGATCCGAGAGGCAAGAGTGGCCGATGCAATGAGGTGAACACGATCGTCACCGTGAGATATTTCCGATCGGGCGGGAGTGCGATGTGCAATTCGTTGCGTGGAATCGTAACGACCGGGGGCTGCCGCTGTTCCGGGCGTTGGGAACCGGCCCGGTCTTCTTCGGCGGCAGTGCCGGCAGCCACGCGCTGCCCGTCCACCCAAACTTCGACCGGCCCGCGGTCCCGCAGCTCGACGGGAAGATGTACTCGAAGGACGTCCTGGCCGAGGTTTTCGAGGTGAAACACAGCGACGTGGGAGCCGATCCCATCGGCATCGAAGCGCGAGTCGAGGCGCGCCTCCCATATGACTGCCAAGGCTGGTTCCTGCTCCCCGCTTGCAGATACAACCACGGCCGGCTCGCCCGCGCTGCCCACTTCGCGCCAGGGATCGTAACGGAACATGGCGCGTGCCGTGGCATAATGATCGCTGGGCACGGGCTCCGGCGTCACCTGTCGCAATCGCCGATTATCGCTGCCGAGCGCCGCCCCCGGCATCGCATGAATCGCCAGAAAGCCGGTTTGGACTTCCGCGTCAGGCACGGACGCCAGGCTGACAGCCGCCTCGCCGGAAATGGCCGACTTACGCCCAGCGGTGACTTCGAGGAGTTCACTGACGGGCGGGGTGAGTCGCAGTTCCCATACCTCGCCATCGGACGTCAATCCGGCGGCCGTTTGTTCCTCCGCGGTCCATCGTCGCGAGGATACCCGAACGGCATTCTCGCCGCCGACCGCCCACTCCAATGGTTCCTCCCGGCGCCGGCTCGTATGAACAATCAGTCGATCGAGCCTTGCCGACTCGGGTTCGCACCTCAGCCGATATCTTTCTTCCACTTCAGTTGGGGAAAACCACGTCTCGACGTCGATTCGGGTCGCGAATTGCGGCCGGCGGGGCGTCAACTGCGCCTGGAGGTTCCATGATGCGTCGTCGAGAACAAAGATGGCTAGGAAGTCGTCCTCGCTGAGCAGTTCTCTTTCGGAGGGTTGCAACGATTCCAGAGACTGGGCATGCGGGGGGCTCTCGCCGATAGGCTCCAACTCGTATGCATCGGGGATGCGCAGGCCGACCAGCCGACCGCTGGAACGCTCGCCTTCGAAACGGAGTGGAAGCAACTCTTGAAATGCGAAGGCTTGCCCCACCGGAGAACCAAATCGCCTCGCACGGACGGAGAGACGAACGGACTGCCGCCCGGTAAGGGGTCGGGCCAATTCAACCACCATGCGGCGGCCGCCTTGGTTGTCAGGTTCGACGGCCCATTGGTCCAGTGCATTAGCAGGCAGCGTCTCGACGGCATCGACAATCCATCCCGGGCGAAGCGTTCCTGCAAGCTGAAACTGCGTACCAGTGTGCAGCCGGAAGTTCGCCTGTACTTCAGCCCGAATCTCTTCTTCCGTCCAACGAATACTCGTGCCGGACGCAACTTCGGCACGATCGGTATGCTCCACGATATCGAATTCGGCAGTGGCTTCGGGCCGAAACAACTGCAACTGGAGCATCTCGCCTTGGAGCGGCGGCGTCAAAGGCGAGATATCGGTCTGGCGGCATCCGAGCGCTGTGAACCGCTGCACGACCAAAGGAGCGCGCACCGACAGTGTGGCACGCCCTTCCTGCCAAAAAATGTCAACCGGTTGAATTCGGGGAAGTTTCCTGGACGTGCCAGTGTCCAAGGGCGCCAACGCGACCAACCGCAGCACCAGGCCGGTGCCTTGCAGCGGCGAGGGGAGATGGAGTGTTACCCATGGCGGTGTGCCGTCGTCCACCGCGGCTTCGCTCCAGGCGACGTCTTCTTCGCCGAGCTTTGCTTCAACCAATTGAAGCGGCTCGTCGAGCCGGATCCCGATGGTGCGGAGCGGCTCGTGATGGATTTCCAAGTTCCATTCGCTGGAAACTTCAACCCCACGCAACGAGTATTCATAGCTGGTGCGCTCACGAACCATTGCCAACCCTTGGTGGGACGTGTCGGTCTCCGAGGGCGCCACTCGCAACTCGACTTGGTAATGGTTGCCCAATTCAATCCGCCAGCGCCGCATACCCTCGTCGGCGTCGCCATCGGGCAGCACCACGCCGCGGTCAACCGAAATCGCGACGTCGTCACCGGTTTGGAGGAAGAGTCGATTGACCGGGGCCGCGGGCAGTTGAAGCGCAAACGTCAAGCCGCCGGCCGTATCGGGTTTTCCAGCCAAAGACCATTCGATTTCGAGCCGACCCGATCGATCCACCAAAAGGCCCAGGCGTCCGTCGATGCCTTTGCCCATCACGGCGGGGGCGGAGTCATCATCGCCCCATATCGCCCTATGAATGGCGAGGCCGCAGGGGTCGAGTCGCAAGAGAGCCCGCGCCTCGGACGAATGCTCAACCCATAAAGTTCCGCGGCCTGCGGTCATCCGATCGCCGTCAAGCCGAGCTTCGTACTCTGCGCGAACGAGCCGGGGCGCAACGCCCGGCCGTTCGGGGTCAACTGCCGAGTTAGCCGAGGCAGCCAGGAGCCGCTCGAACTCGCCGGGCGCCATCGGCAGGTATTTCTGCTGCCCTATCGGCCAGTCCTCGCGACGGTCCGCCGGAACCAACACCCGGCGGAATTGCACTTCCGAAAGTGCTCGCGTTTCCTCCGGCTCCGACGCGACGCCATAGGAGCCGGCACCGCCAAGCGAAGACATCAGGCACAGCAATGTAACAGACACCCGGCACATCATGGGAAAGCGTCCTGCGGCAGTTCCGATTTGGCGCCAAGAGAAACCGTTTGGGTTGACGGGGGATCGGTGGAACGGACGGCTGTCGGTTGGGTGAGCGTCGAATCGCTTCCCGCGTCTGCGAGGGCCCCGGTGGCCGGCAGTGTTGTACGCCGACGAGCAACGCTGCGTTCGAGAAGGCCGGCAAGCAGCGTCAGGCCCAGCCCCAGGCTTGCCGCCTGAGCAATCAAGAGCGTCGGCGCGGGGTACATCGCACCGGCGCCTGCCAGCCCGATCGCAACCGCGAACAGAGTCGCGGGATGGCGGCTGGCCGGAACATAGATCAGCAACAACCCAGCCACCAGGGACAACCCGGAAGCGCCCAGCACGATCCACGAACGGTTGGCCGTTCGCAAGACCGCTTCCCGAGGATATCCACTCGCGCTGAAAAGATAACGATTCGTATCCTGCGAAACGGGAGTCCGCTTCAAGGCGCCGGACCACTGCTCCAGTTCCGGCTGCTCCATAAGCGGCTGCCGAGCAAAAAGATGGCCCGTCCAACTCCAGGGCGATTCACTGGTGAACCCGTCCGGAGCCACGACGATGTGTTCTTGACGGGGCAGCACCAGTTGCCAATACATCCTGCGATTCCACACCTGTTCACCCACTTGCGGCAACTCGACCGCAATCGCCCCCTCTCGCTCCGTCGGCTCCAGGAAGTGATATCCCAATTCGAGGAAATGGGTTCTCGGGGTACCGTCGCCGGGCAGTGCGATGTACAGTCGAGTTCCGTCGACCGCAAACTTCTCGACTCGCTCGCCGTTGAGCCAAACGAATACCTGCTCCATTGCGATCCCCTGGGGCAAGTGGACTTCAAGTCGATTGCGGCTGCTGCGCAGGCGAAACACCGCCCGGTCCTGGCGGTCGGAG
>SKZG01000261.1 GCA_007127495.1 Planctomycetales bacterium | reverse complement strand
TCTACCGGACGGGCTTGAGTACCCGCAGGGTTCCGATGAAAGGTTTCAAACTCACATCATGCTCGTCATCCTCCTTTCCCACGCTTTCGTGGCGCAAGGTCAGGTCTTGACTTGTAACCTATGGCGGTGCATGCTTCAGGTCGCATGGCACGCCCGTTGCGAATCGGCGTCGCAAACGTGCCCGCAAAAGGGGACATCACGGATTACAGGACGTCTTCAGCGACGACGCCTCACGAAGAATCAGTGATGTCCCCTTTTCCGCCGTCACCAATCGGGAGCCGACGAACGCGAATCCGGTCGATTGTGACGGAGACGACAGCCCCGGCATCCAGTTCGGCAACGGCGACGGTCAACACGCGCTGGAGAATCATTGCCAGCGGTTCACCCTTGAGGCCTTCGATTCGGATGCGCACGACGGACGGGCTGGCGGCACGCGCCGTTGCCAGCAGGGCGTGGAAGTGAGAATCCAGCGTGACAACGACGGCTTGCCGCCGGCGTGCGGCTTCCAGGATTTCGGCGTCCGTCGCCATGGCCATGCCCAAGTCGCCGACATGTTCGGCCGCAATGTCCCTTTCGGCCAGATGGCGGACGGCGGCGCGGGGCAGCCCTTGATCCAAGAGCAGCTTCATTACACGGCCCGAAGTGCGACCACCTTGTCGTCAAGATTCGCCGCCGCATATTCCAGCGCTTGGCGAATGTCTTCATCCTCCAATTCTGGGTATTGCGCCCGCAACTCTTCCCGGTCGGGATAGGTCGCCAAAGCTTCAAGCACCCGTCGGACCGTCAGCCGCATCCCTCGGATGCAGGGCTGGCCGTTCATCTTCGCCGGATCGGAGGTGATTCGATCAAACTCGGTCATCGCTGAGACTCCCATTACCTATAGGCAAGTAGTCGCCATTTCCTCGATTGTAGTCGATTCCGCCGCGCATGGGTATGCCCGGGAGCATCCGGAATGTTCCTGGGGTGATTACCCTAGGCTACGGTGCCCATCGCCTTCGGCGGGCCTTTTGATGTTTCCCCGCCTCGGGAAGTTTGCTACCATCCGTACCGTTCGCGGGCCGGCCGGGGCCAGGCGGCGCCAACAGCCTTCGGAGTGCGTTTCCTTGCGTTTTATGCTTTCCATTATTCTGTTGCTGACCGCGTTGGGCTGTTCCGCCCTGCCCACCCGCACGCTCTCGCTGCCGAGCCGCTACACGCTCGTGCGCGAGCCGCTGGTCGTGTACAGTGATTTTCCCGTCGAGGCCCACCATCGTTTGCTGGACGAATTGATCGCGCGCCGCGGCGACATCGGTCGGATTCTTGATTTGCCGTATTCCAACGAGCGAATCCATGTCTATCTTTTCGAGAATACGGACCGGTTCCAACGGTTCATGCGAAGGTACCATCCCGACCTGCCTGACCGCCGAGCCTTCTTCCTCGAAACCGACACTCGGCTGATGGTGTATGCCCAATGGGGCGATCGCGTTGCCGAAGATCTGCGCCACGAAGTGACGCACGCCTGCTTGCACGCCGTCGTGCCGAACCTCCCGCTTTGGCTCGATGAGGGTTTGGCCGAATACTTTGAAGTGCCGCGTGGTTATGCCGGGCTGAACCGAGAGAACCTTGGCATCGTGGTCGGGCAGATGGAACGCGGCACCTGGAATCCGGACCTGAAGCGGCTCGAACGCATTGGCCCGAACGACGAAATGAACCACGAAGAATATGCCGAGTCGTGGGCGTGGGTTCATTTCCTGTTGCATGGCGGCACGGAAGGCGCCGAGTTGCTGCGCGGCTACCTGGCCGACCTCCGCGCCCACGCGGCCGCCGAACCCGTCTCCCAGCGGCTGGAGCGGCTTGTCGCCTCGCCGAACCAAGCCCTCGACCACCATGTCCGGCGGCTGGCAACTACCTTGAACTGACTCGCGAGTGAAATGGTTGTCGTGTACCATTGAAGCACGCGGCCGCGGTCCGCCGGCTTCGTGAAGCGATAGCCGCTAAGGCCCATGGCCGCAAGCGCCGCGTCGCCTGCCGGATGAAGGCCGTAATACGACAACGGTTGCCCGTGCCGGGCCAGCAAGATGGCCGCCGCCGTGGCGCCTACTTCCGCGGCAGGCTCGCCGGCCTCTTTCAGCAGCGCCTCATTCGTCACGGCACCCGCCAGCCATAGGTCCACCTCCGGCCACGGATCGCGCCAGGCAATGCTGAGCGCGGCGATCCATGCCAGGCGATAGGGGGCGGCTGCCGAAGGCGGCATGAACTGGTCCTTGCGAATCGCTTCCAGAAGCCCAGGCACCGCCGCACGCGTCCCGTCAGCGGCCAGCAGCAGGCAAATCGCCCCGTGGCGGCTCGGACGGCCCCCATGATAGGCGGGCGGGGTCAATGGAATGAACCTGCCCGGTTCATAAGGGTCCGGCCGCGGCGCCCACGGCGGCAAGGGGCTGTCGGCAATCGCCGTGAAATACCATCCGGCAAAACGGGAAACCTCACCAGGATCGAGTCCGGCGAGCATGCGGAGGTCGTCCTCATCAACCGGTCGCTCCTGCGCGCGAAGCCAATCGACGGTGCGCCGGCTGATCTCTCGCAAGCGGGCGGCCGGGTCGGTCTGCACGTCGCGCATGTAACCTGCGCGGCGGCGCGGCGTCGGCAGGTTGACCAGGTGGAACAGCGCGTCGGTGGTGCGGGGATGAGGAATCGCAACGCCCACAGGATATTCCCCCGGCGACAGGGAAGAGCCGCTTACGCAACGCGCCGTCGAGTCATCGATCCGATCGAAGTGACTCGGCCGCACGGCGCCATCCGACTGACTCGGCACGTCCACCAGCAGATGCTGCTCGACGAGGTGCTGTCCCCCTTGCCAGTATTCGGCGACCATGGCAGGGCGGGTTTCGTCGAGCAGGGCTTGGAGGCGGGCACGGGCGTCGGCGGGGGCCGGCCTTTCGAGCCGCGTTCGCAGCGCATGCGCTATCCGCCTGACGTACTCGTCGCGCATGAGCAGGTCGCGCAGTGCCCGAGCGGCGGCACGGCCCGGAGTGGTCCGCCGCCCATCGGCCTCAAAGGGCGCCGCCTCGGCCACGTCCTCCACCCAACGGCGAACGGTTTCGTCCGAAACTTCCGGCAGGTTCCACTCCTCCGGATTGCTTTGCGACCAAATCGGCCGCAGTTGCCGCCACACTTCGTCCAAATAGGCCAGGTCGGCGGCAGGGACGTCGGTGGCGCTGAACCTTGCCTCGACGCGCCGCGTTATGGGCCCCACGAGCTTTCCGTTGCCCAGGTACCATTCCAGCCGGCGAACGGCCGCCAATCGGACGCCGTACGCGGCCGCGTTGAGTTGGCGCACCGCGAGGTCCAGTTCCTCCGGCGAAGCCGCCTCCGCCGGCTCCAGCGGCGATTCGGGCAGGCGGCGGAGCCACCGCGCGAGGTGCGAGCGCACCTCGAACGACACTTCGGGGCAACGCAGAGCCTCGCGGAATGCCGCGGCCAGCACGGCTTTATGCTCCGGCACGGCCAGCAGGGCCTCGCACCGCTGCACCGCCCGCCGGCGCGCGGCGTAATCGCTGCTATCGAGCAATTCGAGAACGTCGGCGATCTCTTCCTCGAGGCGCTGCGGATCGGCTTCCGGCGCCTTCTGCGTCGCGTCGCTCGGCGCGGCCCGTCCGGCAACGCCAAGCGAGAGGCAGACGGCAATCAGCAATCGCCGAAGGGCAACTCTTGGCCAAACCATACTGGTATCGCTCGGTCGAAAAACGGAACCGGCCCCCTGCAGCGCGCACCGGCACTGGGCGCCGCGCGCGACACCCGGCGGCCAGCCCCTGTTTTCAAACAGACTCCTGGGACGCGGAGAGTTCTTTTTCAAAAATACGGTACGTCTTGTAGCGCCTGGCGCCGACCGCTTCGACGGCGCTGTTGATCAGCCGGTTGTCCTCGAAGGTCCAGCTCAACTCGGCCCCGGTGTATCCGAGAACATGTTTGCCGTAGTCGAGTGTGCGGAGGATGAGCAGCTCGCTCAGGCCCCGGCGACGGTGGCCCTCGAGCAGGTGGAGCACGAGCATCCGCGCCGTCTTGATTTCCCGAGAGCGCCACAGGGCGCGCAGGGCCCCGACGGGAAGGCCCCACGACGTCAGTCGCCCATCGAGCGGCCCGATGGCCTCGTTGTAGTCGGGTACGGTCACGGAAAACCCGACCACCTGCCCAGCCTTCTCGACGAGCAGCACCTGCTGCTCCTTGGCGATCTTCTCAAGCCGGCCGGCCATGTAGCGCAGTTCGGCGTCGGTCAGGGCAACGGTTCCCCAATGTTCCTCGTTGGCGGCGCTGTACACGGCACGGCAATGCTCGATGTCTTCGCGAAAGTGCCGGCGCCGGAACGGCCGCACGGTGACCCCGCTCCGGCGCGCGATCCGCTCCGCCTTGTCACGCCACCTTTCGACCAGGTTGAGCGGATCGGTAAACCACCATGCGTAAAGGTCTTTCGCTTTCGTCATCCCCCACGATTCCAAAAGCGCGGCATAGTACGGCCGGTGATGGTTCATCATGAATCGGGGCGGGGTGTCGAATCCGTCCACCAGGAGCCCGCAGGGGTAGTTGATCGAGTAATCGATCGGGCCCATCATGTGGTTCCGCCCGCGCTGCATCAGCCAGCCGGCCGCCTCGCGCAGCAGGGCCTGAGCCGCCTCGGGATCGTCGAAACACTCGAACATTCCGAAGCAACCGGTGTTCCTACCATGCTGCCGGTTGTAGCTCGGGTCGTCGCTTGCCAGCACACGGCCCACCGGCCGTCCACCGCGGGTGGCCAGGAATTGGACGGCATCGCCGTGCAGGTAGAAGGGATGCTTGCGCCGATCGAGAAACTCTTGGACTTCAACCAGCAGCGGCGGCACCCAGTTCGGGTCGCCTGCGTAGATGGACCACGGCAACCGGCAAAATGCCTTCACATCGCGCCGATCGCGGACGGCATGGACTTCGAGTTCGCCCTGCGGAGCCGCGACGGGGCTTGGCAGGACCGCGGAACTGCGAAAGTTCATCGGCGGCGGGATTCGCGTGACCCCGCTTTCGGGTTCCACACGTTCCGGCTCGGCGTCCAGATCGTAAATCCGATAGGTCTTGGTGATCTTGGCGCCGCCCTTCTTCAAGGCGCCGAATGACAGCTTGTTCGATTCAAGAACCCAGGAGAACTCCGCCTCTTGGATGTCCCAGTCCAGTGCCCGCGGCGCCATGGCATGCATCAGCAGCAGCCCAATGCCCATGCGCTGGTATTCCGGCAACACGTTCGTGCTGATGACTCGAATGCGCTTGATGGCCTGCTTGTTGCGCAGAAGACGCAGAAAACCCAAGGGGAGCAGTCGGCCGTCGATCGCCCGAATTCGCGGGTTGTAGTCGGGCAGGCCGAACGTGGCGCCCACCACGCGGCCGTCGAGTTCCGCGGCAATGGCCAAATCCGGCACCATCAAGTGCCGAAGCCCTTTCGCCGTATGCCGGACCTCTTCAGGGCTCATGGGCACGAAGCCCCACGTATTGTCCAATGCGCGGTTATAGATCGAAAGGAACATTTCGACATCTTCCAGAAAACGCGATCGGTCGAGCGGGCGGAGTGTCACGTCGTAGCGTTCGAGAAGGCCCTCGACCATCGGCTGAAGTTTCTCGACGATGGACGGCAACAGCGACCGGTGCCCCCAAAACGCATACAAGTCCTGCGACTTGCGCAGCCCGTAATTCTCCAGAAGCCGTTCATAGTACGGCGGATTGTAGGTCATCATGAACGTGGGCGGCGAGTCGAACCCGTCCACCAGCAAGCCCACCTCGTAGTTCAGAGAGGGGTTGGTGGGCCCGCGTAGTTGGAAAATGCCCTGCTGGAAGAACCATTGCCGTACGGCGTCGAAAAGGGCGTCGGCCACTTCCTGATCGTCGATGCACTCGAAGAAGCCGAAGAAACCACGACGCTCCCGGTAACGCTCATTGTGCCCGCGATTGAGGATCGCCGCGATACGCCCGCACGGCTCGCCGTCGCGCAGGGCGAGGAAGGTCTGGATCGCATTCCTTGCGTAAAACGGGTGCGGCGCGAAGCCGAGTGCCCCCTTGATATGCGCCCGCAACGGTGGAATCCAGTTCGCGTCGTCCTGATAAAGCTTCCACGGAAGCTCCAGAAAACGGCGACGATCCTGCCGCGACGAGACCTGCCGAATAGCAATCTGAACCATACTTGACCTACTTGACCTTTCGCAATCCGCTCAAACTGCCGATTATACCAGAATAAGCGCCATTCTGTCAACGGCCAAGCCGATTGGGTATCATGGAAGGATGATGGGATCAACGACGTACCCCGTGAGCAAAAGCTTCGTAACCGGCGCAAGCGGACTTATCGGCTTGCACCTGGTTCCTGCCTTGGTCGAACGGGGCGACACGGTCACGTGCCCCGTCCGATGCCATTCATCAATTGAACTGCGTTCCCTCGGCGCCGCTCGGCCAACGCATACGGCAGACCGTCGAGTGGTATCGTGAAGCCCAATGGATTTGAAAGGATCAGACCGATGACAATGGACCCCGATTCACAATCTGTCTCCGCGAACCCGCCAAACGAGCATCCTCGTAAGGGCGGCTGCACCGATGCGCCGTGGGGCGCACGGCTTGGCCCGGTGGGCAAGTTCCTGCGGCACCATTTCCGGCACTTCAACGCGGCAACCCTACTCGACGCCGCCGAGGCCTACCACGCTTTCCTGGAAGGCGGAGGCCGCATGATGATCACCCTGGCCGGCGCCATGAGCACGGCTGAACTCGGCCTGTCGCTGGCCGAAATGATCCGGCGCGGCAAGGTCCACTTGATCACGTGTACTGGCGCGAACCTCGAAGAAGACGTGTTCAACCTGGTGGCCCACGACTTCTACGAGCGCGTACCCCACTACCGCGACCTCACGCCGCACGACGAGGCGGCGCTGTTGGCCCGCCACATGAACCGCGTGACCGACACGTGCATCCCTGAAGAAGAGGCCATGCGCCGCATTGAACAGGTGATGCTCGACGCGTGGACCGCGGCCGACCGAAAGGGCGAACGCTACTTCCCCCACGAATTCTTCCAGAAGGCCCTCGCCGGCGGCGCCTTGGAGCGACACTACCAGATCGACCCGAAGCATTCATGGATGCTCGCCGCTCTGGAAATGGGGGTGCCCATCGTCGTGCCCGGTTGGGAGGATTCCACCCTGGGCAATATGTATGCAGCGTCGGTTCTGCGCGGCGACGTCAAGAACGTTCACACGGTGCGCACCGGCATCGAGTACATGACGTGGCTCGCACGGCACTATCAGGAAACCACCAAGAGCCATCCGCTGGGCATGTTCCAGATCGGCGGCGGCATTGCCGGCGACTTTCCGATATGCGTCGTGCCCATGCTGCAACAGGACCTTAAGATCGACACGCCGCTTTGGGGCTACTTCTGCCAGATCAGCGACAGCACGACGAGCTACGGTTCCTATTCCGGCGCCGTGCCGAATGAGAAGATCACCTGGGGCAAACTGGGCGTGGACACCCCCAAGTACATCGTTGAATCGGACGCCGCCATCGTCGCCCCGCTGATCTTTGCCTACCTGCTCGGATGGTGACGGAGCCCGGCCACCGGCGACACGGAATCCATCTTCTTTTGCCCGGCTGCCAAAGAAGCCGGAGGAAAAACCGCTTGCCGGGCGCGTCAATCGCTTCGAACAGGCAACGTGCTACGGCACGCTGGAAGGGCCGCGCCCGCAAGGGCGACTCAACCCGCGCAAAGCCATGGGTTCGTAAACGGCCGACGCGCCGCCGGCAAGCTGTGGAACGGGAAGACGGGTAGACTCCTGACTACGGGGTTTTAGAAACGGGCCACAACGACTCAGATAAACTAACTCCTGGACCGAGTTGCTCCCGGAAAACGCCCTGTGGTTCTCCGTTACTTGGATATACCCGACGTGCGCGCAAAGTCAAAGGAAAATGTACCAAAACCGCCCTGCAGCCAAAATTTCCCGGCGGCAAGGTTTTCGTAACCTGCATGGCCGCACAGAAAAGGGTTCGCTCCCACACATTGGCGCACGGCAACCGTATCGGATACACTCTACGGAAACGGAAGAGCCATCGAGGTATCTGTCTCCTGAACAGCTCACACCGCATGATACCTCCGCTGCACATTGCCGGGCTGCCAATCGATCCGCCGTTGCTGGCTGCCCCGATGGTGGGCTACTCCAACTTCGCCTTTCGCTCGCTGGTGCGGCGGCTGGGCGGGGCGGGGTTGCTGCTGACGGAAATGCTCAGCGCCCGCGGGCTGCACGCGATGGCCGCGCGCGGCAGCGACGATCCCGACCGGCTGTGGGGCGTGGCCGGCGAGCCGCGTCCGTTGGGCATCCAGATTTGGGACAACGATCCCGGCACGCTGGCCGCGGTCGCCGCGCGACTGGTTGAGCGGTTCGCGCCGAGCCTGATCGACTTGAACTTCGGCTGCCCGGCGCGCGACGTGGCCGAAAAGGCCCAAAGCGGCGCCTACCTGCTGCGCCGGCCGGACCGCGTGGGCGAACTGGTGGCGCGTGTTGCGGCGGCCTGCCGCGGCGTGCCGGTGACGGCGAAGATTCGCCTCGGCCCATCGGCCCACTTCATCACGGCAACCGACGTGGCCCAGGCGGTTGAGGAGGCCGGCGGCGCGGCCGTGACGGTGCACGGCCGCACGACCGACCAGATGTTCCGCGGCCGGGCCGACTGGGAGCAGATCGCCCGAATCCGGCCGCACCTGCGACGTATTCCGCTCATCGGAAACGGCGACGTCAAAACGGCGGCCGACGTGGCCGGGGCGTTCGCCCGCTACGGCGTGGACGGGGTGATGATCGGCCGCGCGGCGCTGGGCCGGCCGTGGCTGTTCCGCGAAGCCGCGGCCGCCCTGCGCGGCGAGCCTATCCCGCCGGAGCCCACCCTCCCCGAACAGCGCACGCTGCTGCTGGAGCACTATCGGCTGCTGGTTGAGCAACACGGCGAGCGGTACGCGGCCGTACAGTTCCGCCGGCAAGCCTGCCGCTATGCTCAGGGGCGGCCGGGAGCCCGCTCGTTCCGTGCCCAAATCAGCCGCGTCGGCACACAGCGCGAACTGGCCGCGGTCGTCGATCGGCACTTTGCGCCGCAGGAAGGGGCCTAGCCCGCATTCGTCGTGACGATGTACGGTAGTGGCAAACAAACCGGCTCCTGCCAGGGTTTCAGCCGCTTGGCCGCGCGTGGTTTGAGCGCACCACGCGCAAACCGGCTAGCCTTCGGCCGCGGATTCGACTTTCGACGCGAACAACGCCAGCAGTTCCTCAGCCTTGTCGGCGGTGAACACGCGAGGGTCGGGACGCATGCTGATGCGCAGAACGCCCCCGTAGCTCGCCACACAAAACGCAGCGTGGGTTTGCGGCCGGACCGGCGCGGCGGGAGTCAGGCGTTGCAGGCACACGTTCCCCGCACGGATGTGCCTTCCTTCGCGGGGAAGCGAACTACAGAACCAGCGATCGTAGTCGCCCAAATTCGAGAGCACTACGGTGGCAAGGCAACGGTCCTCCTCTCGAAAACGGCGTTCCAACCTCGGAATCGCCTGCGCAACCCGCATGGCCCGAAGCAGGCTCTTCCCCCGCAACCAATATCGAGCAGCCGACATCTCTACACCAATTCCGCGAAGCAAGTCGCTTGCATTCTCGCAGGAGTGTTGGCTGCGCGTCAGGAAGCACATCGTTACCTTGTTGGCGGCCGGCATCCAGCGATCGGCGGGCTCGCGCAAATTCTGAGGAACGGCAATGCGCAGCCAGGGGGTGGAGGCCGCGGGTGGATGGCCGGCGTTCCACTCGCAAATCGTCGCGAACATCGCCGCCAAGAAGGCGTCGTTCATCGTAACGCCGCGCTGTTTGGAAGCCGCACGGAGCCGCGCGGAGAAGTCTTCGTCGAATTCGCAGGCGGGAAGCCTTCCAAGCGACAAGGTGCCGGCCCCGGGCTCGCAAGCCCCGGCCGGGAACCCTAACGGGGTCACGGGGTGGCACAGCCAATGATGTCCCTCGCGCACCAAGGTGCGTACTTGGTGAGAAACCCTCGCAGGAAAGCTGCCCATACGAGGAACACAGCCGCGAAGCGGTAGTCGCGAAAGATCCGTGGCGGGAAGAACGTCGGCGCGGCAATCGGGCTCCACGCGCACGTGATACGCCGCGAGCAGCTCTTCAAGAAACCGGGCCGCGCCGATCCCGTCGGAACAGACATGGTGGAAGAGCATGGTGGCAAATGCCTTCTCGGAATCCTGCCGCACTTGGAAGCGAAGTCCCGCCTCCCGTTCGAGGTCGATCCGGTCGGTGAGGCCGAACCCGGTCACGTCCTCGGATTCGCGCCATTGAATACCAGGGCGAACCGCGCCGGGCATCCAGCACGGCCTTCCAGGATGGGAGCGATCCACCAGCGCGGTGAGCAAGGGGTGGCGCGCCAACACCTCGTCAAAGGCCTCGGAAAACGCTTCCCGGCGAATCGTTCCCGCAAATTGTGCGTGGACGGCGCACGTCATCGGATAATCCGGCCGATCATCCGTCAGCATGTGTCGTTCGAACACCGTCAAAGGCAGGGGGAAAAGGCTCGATTGCTTCACGGGTGGCTCGATGTATTCCGGAGTAAAACGCGGACGTGACAAATACCGGCCGCGAGCAACCCGCGACGCCCCTCAAGCCGGCGGCCTCAGGATGCAACGGGAATGGCGGCGGGGCGACCGGCCGGGGTCGGAACGGCCGGGGTCGGGGCGGCATCGGCACGAATCGGCTCCGGTTCCACCAAGGCTGGGGCCGGCTGGGTTTCCAGGTGGCGCCCCACAAAACGCACGACACGGCGATGATAGTCGTCGCCCGCCTCCCGAGCCGTTTGGTTGTGCCGCGCTTGCGGAATGACCCAAACTTTGGGACGAATACGCATCTGCCGCCGCAAAGAGCAGACCGTTGCCAAGGGGACAAACCCGTCGCGGCATCCGTGGATCAACAGCAGTGGTTTCCGCACCCGCTGCGCCGCGCGCGTCATACCGAGGATCGCGCCGCCGTGCGACCGCCGGATGATGTGATTCGCCCAGAAGGCGAGCCACCGGAACGGCCGATCCGGCAACTGCGACAAAGGCTTCAAGACGCGCGGCAGGTAGAGGTGCATGAATCGCCGGATCAGGTAAACTTGGACCTCTTCCGTCGGCACGACACTATCCAGAACCGCCGCCCGGACGCGTGGTTCCGTGGCGGCCACACATAGCGCCGTAGCGGCCCCTCGGCTCAATCCGAAGAGCACGACCTTTCCGGAAAAGGCTGCATTGCGTTGACAACAGTAATCGATCGCCGCCTGAACGTCGACCGTCTCCCAGGTTGTCGCCCACGGTAGCGGCCGATACCCCGCCTTGACGGCGCTGTCGCCGTGATTGCGGAAATCGAAAGCAAAGATATCGAATCCATCGTTCCGAAGCCCCCCGGTAAACTCCAGCGCCGTCCACCGGCTGCCGCGGAACTCGTGACAAAAAATCACCACGCCCTTGCGCTCGGCCGCGGTCGTCGGCAGGTAAGTGCCTGCCAACGAAACGCCGTCGGCGGCAGCAAACGCAACCTCCTCGGCATCGAAAATGCCTCCCGGATAATCGTCGGCCGTCGTCGCAGACAATCCGCTGGGAAACCACGGCATTTCGACAAATCGCCGCGCGACCACAGGCCCATAAACAAACCATAGCAGAGGCGCAAGCAGAAGCAACAGAATGCCCGAAGCAAGGATACACCAAAGCAATAGAACCATCAACGGAAGGACCTTCCTTTTCTAAAGGGCGGGCGCTGCAACGACTCCCCGCACATCGCAGGGAACCGCCTTCCCGAGCAAAACCGGGGCGTGCTGTGGCAGGCGCGGGCTGGAGCTATGCTTCCATTCCAGCCGGTGGGTTGGGGTAACCGTTCGCGTGACCGGTCATTTTGTCATTATCCGCGACACGAGCGGTTCTGACAAGGGGCGCGGGGAAAAAAACGCCGGGCACGTGTCACGCCCCGCTACAAAGCACACTCACTTCCCCTACAAGGCGGGGACAAAAGTATTGATCGACGAAGTCGGCCGACAAAGCGGTCGAGCAAATCCTGCCCCTCCGGGGGGCTTAATACGTGTGAGTCGTACTGCAGCGTAATGTTCAGCCGCCCCGCGTAGTGGATCACAAGAAACGCCGCGCGAGTGAGCGGGCGTATGGGCGGCGCGGCTCCCACACGTTCCAGTATCGCATCGCCCGCGCGGTAAAAGCCATCGGTTTGCGGAACCCGGAGCATGCGTTCGAGAATCCCCCAGTTGCTCAGCACTGCCGTGGCCAAACATCGTTCGTAGGGGAGCATGGTCCGAAGGCCCCCCGGAAGCCGCTCGACAACGCGAATGGCCTGATTGAGCGTAATGCCGGCCCGCACCCACTTCAGCAATCGCATCTCGCGGTGGACACTGGCCAATAGTTTCGTTTCCTGAAACTTCGACGGCCTTCGGTCGAGGTAGGTCATGCCCACGATATTCGCCGCCGGCGTGGCTTCGTCGCCCGGAACCCGTAAACTCATGGGAATCATGATTCGAATTAGCGGCGACTCTTTGTCGGGATCGTCGGCGGTAATCCGACCATCGAGCGCAACAAACAAGTCGCGCAGCAATAGGTCATTGACTGTGACACTTTGGCGTTTTGCAGCGGCAGACACGCCCTTGGTTTCCTCGGCGGTCAGCGCGTGGCTTAGCAGAGGCGGGTAATCGAGCGGTACGCCGTCGTCCTTCAAAGGGGACTCAGTGCCGCCAATGGGAGTAGGCCGATGTCCGAAATACTCAAAGGCCGCCAGTCCGGCGGCCAGGTCCAGGGGCAGCCTGCAGAGAGAACCGCCCCACCCAAGTCCAAAATGCCCGCGGCGACGCAGTCGCTGGGGGTCAAGCGTCCGGAGCGGAGGCAACTCGGCTCGACCGTCAAAGCGCCGCTGGTATTCCAGTAGTAGATCTTCGATAATCTGTGCCAACCCGAGCCCATCGCAGCACAGGTGCCGCATTTGCATGAGCATTTCGGTACGATCGCCGTCTTCCCTCAGAAAGAAGCGCGAGCCGACCTCGTTACGAAGATCAATCCGGGGCCCGCGAGGGCAATTCGCCGGGCGCACGGCCGGATCCCACGTAATAAAGGGGCGCCGATCGGCGGCCGCAACCCAAACCGGCCGCCCCCGAGCGTCGTGGTCAATCCACGCCTGCATCAATGGATGCCGCGCCAAGGCCGCCTCGATGGCTTCTTCAAACATCTCGCGGCGTAAACTTCCGCGAAATGTAAGCTGCAACAGTCCATCGGCCGGGTACGGCCCCCAATCGTCGGCGTGCAAATAGCGTTCGAACGCCTCCAGCGCGAGGGGAAAGAGCCGTTTGCCTAAATCGTCATTCACTGGTCGATCCAAACGCGAGCACACGCCGTGTGCCGTCCCCTATTGTAGCAGGCACACGCCGT